>CAXBHO010000030.1:0-35127 GCA_963975485.1 uncultured Balneola sp.
ATGAATCAAACTAAGAAAAACAAAAACGCTGTCCTATGAACCTAGACCACCACATTTCAAACCTAAAAGCACTAATCAATATTGGTATTAAACCGGTCTCTTAACTCTTGAATATAGATCCCGATATCGTTTCTAAGTTCAAACAATCGCCCATGATATTCGGCATAGCTTTTTTTGTTGAAACAGGGATTTTTTCTCAACTTTTGAATCATTTCTAAAGATTGATTGGCAAAACTTAGCGCTTTCTTTGTATAAGCTATATTGGCTCCCAGAAATTCCTGTTCAAAGCCGAAAGAATATCCCCCTGCAAGTTTAGCTGCAACTTTTAAGCTGTCACCAACAAACTCTAAAAACACAGGGTCCTGATGTTTACTATCAACAGATTCTGCCCATTTTAAAATATCAACAGCGAAAAAACGTGCGTCTCTGAATAATCCTAAGTTATCTAATGAGCCATTATCTGAGAGAGCAAAATCTTCACTCAGGCTTTTCCATTCTTCTCCCGCATCAAAATCTTCGTAGTCATCTGCAAATTCGTCCAGCTCATCAAAACCAAAAAGAAAGTCTTCGTCATCAAACTCATCCTCGTCTTCCCAGTCATCATCGTCTTCCGGAAAGTACGCTTCATCCATTAGCAGCTCTTCTTCAACATAAGCTTCAAACGCATCATCCTCACTTAAGCTCTCTTTTAACAAAGTGATCCATCGAGGAGTATTTCCTTTTAAATCAGATTCAATAAACTTTCGAAGTTGTTCACTTTTTTTCTCTACTTCGTTTAGATGTGCTTCCCATTGAAATTCATTCCAAAGTTCGCCATCAAATCCGTCCATGCTCATAGTTTTTCTCGCAAGTGTGTGGGTTGTTGATAGAAAAGAAATTTTTGCCATTTACGCAAGTGTACGTGGAAAAGTAACGTATTTTGTGGATAAAATTTGGTTAAAGTCGTTCTAAAACTCCAATTATTACTTGAGTCATCTTAGGTTCTGCTTGTGCCGCTGCTGCTAAAATCTCTTCAAGTACAACCGGTTGCAATGAATCAGGGAAACATTTGTCGGTTATCGCTGAAATTCCAAGAACATCCATTCCCATGTGAACTGCCGCTATTACTTCCGGAACTGTACTCATTCCTACAACGTCGGCGCCTAATTGGCGCATATATCGGTATTCCGCTCTGGTTTCAAGCATCGGTCCGGCAATCGCTAAATAAACACCCTCATGCATTTTTAGGCTATTATCCAAAGCCACGTTTTCAGCAATGTCTCTCAAGCGGCTTGTATAAGGATCACTCATATCAGGAAACCGAGGACCAAGTTCGTCATCGTTTGGCCCAATGAGAGGGTTATCTCCCAAAAAGTTAATATGATCGTTGATCAACATTATATCGCCCGCTTCAAAACTGGGGTTCATTCCTCCACAAGCATTGCTAACAAACAAACTGTGAACACCCATTGCTTTCGCCACCCGAACAGGGAAAGCGATTTGTTGCATCGTATATCCTTCGTAGTAATGAAACCGTCCCTGCATTGCAACGATTTTTTTACTACCGAGTGTTCCAAACAATAATCTTCCCGCATGCCTCTCTACAGTAGAAACAGGAAAATGAGGAATCTCATCATATCCTACAGAATCTTGAACATCAATTTCATCGCCGAGCTGACCTAAACCTGTACCAAGTATTAATAAGTATTCGGGCTCAAAGTCTGTTTTTGATTGAATAAAGTTTAATGCTTCATCTCTTTTGGAGCGAAACTCTTCTACAGTATCAAAGGCCATAATTTTGTTAGTCTATTTCGTCAAGTATATCGTCAAGATGCTCTGTTCCGGGAATAAATGAGAGATCTAGTTTATCGTTATTTTCTGCTTTTGATAAGTCTTTCGATTCATCCTCATCAAGTTCAAATCTGGATTTAGTTTTTTCTTCAGCTGTTCGGTCTATTTCAAGTTCTTCTTCTTTTGGCAGACTAAAGATTCCCATCTCATCTTTTCCAAATTTTGTGAGTGTTTCCTTAGAGTTTTCCAAATAAGAGTTCATTCCTGCTATAATCTCATCCCTCTTTTCTAACAACCGGTGAATATTTTGGCGAATTTGTTGCCTCTGCCGGTTTGCCTCTTTCACAATAAGTTCGGCTTCCATTTCAGCTTTATCAATCTTATTCTGAGCTTCTGTTTTTGCACTATCTAGTTTTTGCACAACAGATTCTTTTGTGGTTTGGAGTGTTTCGTGGAGGGCTTCTTCAACGCGCTCATAATGCCTAACTCGATCATTGAGCTTCTCGATTTGTTCTTCAAGCTCTTTATTCTTGTTGAGTAGATGCTCAACTTCGTTTGATACAAGTGTTAAAAAAGACTGGACATCAGCAATATCATATCCCCGCAAGGATTTTTCGAATAGCTGCTGTTTAATTTCTAAGGGAGTAAGTTTCATGGCACGGAAATTTAAGAGTATTCTTAATAGTTATTAAAATAACATTTATTCGTTTAACATGTTCCTAAGATTAGAATCATCTTCTTTTTCTTTAGAAACACGTACTTCTTTTTCCTCAATCTCAATTTCTCCTGCATGCTCAGTGTCAAGTATTCTGATTTTCTCTTCTTCCAAATCCGCAACGATCGATTCTAGATTGGCGATACGACGTTCAGTACTTTTTTTAAAATCTCCAAGTGCTTTAAAGAATTGTGGGTTTATTTCACCTTGAGATGTCCCACTTTTCCGGTTGATCCAAGATTTAATTAAGCTGAAAAATCCCCAAAAAATAAATGCCGCTGTACCTGTGCCAAACACAATACCCACTATTGAAATAATAAACTCTTGTTCAGTCATAACTTCCTTTAGTTTTAAACTCTGCTTCTTGTTGAGTCGTCATTCTCATCAGAATCGTACTCATCTTTTATTTCTATATCATCTAAAGGTACACTTTTTTTTGCGTTGCTTGCTTGTGAAGAAGCAGAACTTTCCAGTTTTTCAATTCGCGATTTAAGGCTTTGAATGATCTTTCTGAGTTCATGAATTTCCTTTGAACCGGTCATTCTTTTTGCTTCAACTTTAAGCTCCTGTTCTTTGTATGCATAAAACAATCCCCCAACTATTGCTACAATTGCTACCATTCCAAACCAAGGTATTCCAAACATAATGCCCTTTATTTTATTATTTGTTGATCAAAAATTACGAAAAATCTTAGTTATAGTTTCGCACGCCAAAAATATCACTTCCTATCCGTACCATTGTAGAACCTTCTTCTATGGCTACTTCCATGTCATTGCTCATCCCCATTGAGATATGTTTAAGCTGAACACTTCCTTTATTATTTCCGACATGCGCATTAAAGAGCTTTTTTAATAGTTTGAATTCATCTCGAATATCTTCGGGATCATCTACAAATGTAGCCATTCCCATCAACCCACAAACGGTAACATGTTCAAAATCAGTTGATGCATCTAACAGTTGACCTAAATTTTCCGGCTCAATACCACCTTTCTGTTTTTCTCCGCTTATATTTACCTGAATAAGCGCCTTAATTGTATTTCCCTCTGCTCTTTTTTCGAATTCTTTGAGATATTTTAATTTTTCAATGGAATGCACCCAATTAATCTTGTTTGCGATTAACTTAATTTTATTCGTTTGGAGATTACCAATCATGTGCCAAGAGATATTCTTCCCTTCTAATGCTGATATCTTTTCTTCTAATTCCTGCATACGGTTTTCTCCAAACTCAACTTGGCCACAAGATTGAGCTTCTTCGATATAGGAAACAGGCTTTGTTTTACTAACAGCAACCAGCATTATCTCCGATGGATTTCTTCCTACTTTTTTGCAAGATGTACTAATTCGCTCTTTAATTTGGTATAAATTTTCACAAATTTGTGATTTTTCCATGTAAATAGGGTCTTTAATATTAGTTTTACATAAATAACAACGATTAAGGCTTTTATCATTCAATAATTACCCGTATTTTTGGAAGCTCAAAAGAAAGCCTAAATCAACTACATTTTTGAACAAACTGACTTTCTACAATTTTATAGCTCCATCGTCGGATCAATTTATCTTAAACATTTCAAAAGGTAAAAGATAAATGGCTACAAAAATCCGACACATATCCACCTTTTTGAATCAGTGGGCTCCCCCAGGAACTAAAATGGACTACGATAATGTCGGACTTCTCGTTGGAGATCCCGATTCCTTGGTCACTAATGTTCTAACTTGTCTGGATGTAACTGATGAGATTGTTGCAGAAGCAATTCAAAATGATTGTGAATTAATTGTTGCGCACCATCCGTTAATCTTTAGCAAGATAGGAAGCATCAATCCTACTAACGAGCAAGGTAGAATTATTTACAAGCTGATCAAAAATGATATTGGCTTGCTCGTAGCTCATACAAATTTAGATGCCGCGCTTGATGGCGTCTCTTTCGTCTTGGCAAATATGTTAGGGCTTGATGATTTAAGCTTCCTTTCCAAGAATTATTCTATCAGCAAAAAAATAAGCCTGGTAAGTTCAATCGAGAACAGCGGTTCAATGGTTCAGTTATTGAATTACTATTCTGCGGAAGAGGTGCATCATTACAGCGTTGAAAGCCGAGAAAATGATCTAAGATGTTTTGAAGCTACTATTGATAAACATCACCTTCCGGCACTAAGAAAAGGTCTTAAAAAAGAAGGTCTTCTAAAGAAAGGTGCACTTCAAGTTACCGATCTGGTTTCTTCATCCAACAATTTTGGGATGGGCGTGATCGGAAAGTATCCTGAAAAAGGTCTTGGAAAAAATGAATTTCTTCATTTAGTATCGCAGGCCTTAGATGTGAAAGCAATCCGTTTTTCAGGTGATGTTGAGAGAATCAAAACCGTTGCTGTATGTGGCGGAGCGGGAGTTTTTCTGAAAGACAAAGCTGTTAAAAATGGGGCTGATGCTTTTGTTACTTCTGACATCAAATATCACGAATACTTCACTGAGCAAAAGAATTTTTTATTAGTTGATGTAGGTCATTACGAAAGTGAATTTCCGGTTGCTGAAGCTTTACGAAAAGAACTCTCTGAAGCCTTCGACAGCCTTTCAGTATCTGTTACCAATGTTGTAACAAATCCGATGCAAACTTATGTATCGGAATCCAAACCGCAATCCATTCAACCAAGCTGAAAAGCAATCCATGAAAGAAGCACTCCAACAATTAGCAAATTTACAATACATAGACAGCCGAATTGACGAGCTGAAGCAGTTGAGAGGCGATCTTCCCGAAGAGATTCTTGATATTGAAACTGATATTGCTCGAAAAGAAGCTAGACTCTCAAAACTTGAGCAAGAAGAAAAAGATCTTATGGTCGAGTTCGATAACCTTAAGTTAGAGTTAGCCAGTTCAGAAGAGAAAACAAAAAAGTATGAGGATCAACAATTAGCTGTTCGAAACAATCGTGAGTATGATGCTCTTACTAAAGAGATTGAAGCTCAAAAACAGGTTGTTGAAAACGCTACTTCAAGAATTGAAGAGATCGAAAAACGACAAGAAGCAATCGGTCCTGAAATTGAAGAAGCAAAAGCAGAGTTAGACGCTGCTAAAACAGAACTTAAAGAAAAAAACAGCAGTCTGAAAACTGTGACTAAATCAACCGAAGACGAAGAAGAACTTCTGCTTAAGAAAAGAAAAGAAGTTGAAAATGAAGTTGATGCCCGTTACCTGCGTAATTACAATCGCTTGAGAAATGGACTTAATAATGGTATTGCCGTTGTTGCCATGGATCGCGGAGCTGCTTTCGGGATGGCACTACCTCCTCAAACTCAGGTAGAAGTTCGCCGAATGAATAAAGTTATTATTGATGAAAGTAGTGGACGAATTGTAGTTGATCAATCATTCTTCGATAAAGCAAAAGAACAACTTTCAATCTAAGTTGTTTGTAGATTTTATATTGCTGCGAACATACAGTTTTAAAAGGGAAGGTCTAATGACTTTCCCTTTTTTAGTTTACTGAAATTAAAGCACTCTTTTCTAATGACTTTTTCCAGGCAAAATATCCCATTGTTGCTAATACTGTAAAGATCAGAAATTGGAAGCTTGTTAAAACAAGCCCTTTATAAAAATATAATGGAATTGAAATAAGATCAGTAATGATCCAGGCGATCCAGTTTTCCAGTTTTTTCCTAGCCATCAACCACATTCCAAGTATTGCAAAAGCCGTTGTTGAGGCATCCCAAATCGGAACATCACTATCGGTAAAGTTCATAAGCACTAATGCAAGAACGCCGAAACTACCAAAAAGAATCCCTAATGAATATAGATTCTCTTTAAACGAATTTACGGTAACCGGAACTTGCTCTTTATTTCCATCGGTATTCGTCCAGTAGTACCAGCCGTAAACACTCATTATGAAGTAATAGCCGTTTACACCCATATCTGCATACAGCTTATACTGAAAAGCTAAATACACATAGATAATTACACTTATTATTCCGGTAGGATAAACAAGAATATTCTCTCTCATCGAATATATTACGCTTGCCACTCCACAGATAACGGCGATCCATTCTAAAGCTGAAGTTTGATAAACTCCGTTGATGATTCCGTCAATGATTGGTTGCATTTATTGTCCTTTCAAAACTCTGGAGAGATTGAGTTTATGAATTGGAATAAGATAACTGGATCTAAGTTCATCTTTATGAATTCCCATTAGCCCGGTTCCACGAAAATCTACCACGCATACTTTTTCTTCTAGCTGAACAACTTCTCCTATTCCATAATACTCGGGACTTGGACCGTAGTAAACCAAATCTCCTTGTTTCAAGTCGTTTTTTGCCCGCAGATGATAAGGAAGTATCACCGGTAGCAAATCTAAGCGATATGAAAGCCTGCGCTTTTTAGTAAATGGCATGATTAAATTTAACGCTCTTTATGAACGATCTAAAATATAAATACTTCTTTTTGATTCTCCTTGATGACTGATCTCGATTTGAATCGCATCTTCCGGAATTAAACCTTTTATTTTTGACGGCCATTCGATAATTGAAATGCCATCTCCATATAAATATTCCTCGATCCCAATTTCCAAGGCTTCTTGTTCCGTTTTCAAGCGATAACAATCAAAATGATAAATCGGAATTGCACCCGCATATTCATTGATAAGCGTAAATGTTGGAGAGCTTACCTTTTCAGCTTCTATATCAAAAAAAGAAGCAATTCCTTTTACAAAATGCGTTTTTCCTGAACCTAAATCTCCTTCAAGACAAACCACATCTCCGGCTTTTAGATTCGGTGCATAATCCTTACCGAATTCAATAGTTTCTTCTACTGAGTTGCTCTCAAATTTCATTACTACTTGGGTTTCATAGTTGCTACGGGCAAGATCATTTCTTCCATAGAAGCGCCCCCATGCTGAAAAGTATCCTTGTATCGATTCTGAAATTTGTTGTAATTAGTTGGGTAAACAAAGTAGTAATCTTCCTTGGCAATCATGTAGTTATTTACTCCGGTAACAGCCGGAAGCTTAAAGTCGAGGGGTTTATCCATAAAGAAAACGGCGCTTCTTTCATCCGCTTTAAGGTTTCTGCCGTATTTATAGCGAAGATTTTTAGCCGTGTCTTTATCGCCGAAAACTTTTGTATCTCTTAACGCCCGAACGGAACCATGATCTGTAGTTACAACAACTGTTACATCTTCTTCAGCTAGGGTTTTAAACATCTGCAATAAATTAGAATGCATAAACCAGGCTTCTGTTATCGACCTGAATGCTGTTTCATCCGGAGCTAATTCTTTAATAACGGCAGAATCTGAGCGAGAATGAACAAGCGTATCTACAAAATTGTACACAAATGCTGCAAATTTTGATTGTGTATAGTTCTGCATTTTATCCGCAATGCGCTTTCCTTCTTCCGCATTCAGAACTTTCTCATATTTAAAATTGATATTTATTCCTGCTCTTTCAAATTGGCGTTTTAACAGTTCTTCTTCATGCCTGTTCAATGAAGTTTCATCTTGTCCTTGTTGCCAAAGTTCAGGGTATAAACGCTCTATATCAGATGGATATAAGCCTGCAAAAATAGCATTTCTTGAATACGGTGTAGCAGTTGGCAGAATAGAATAATAAAAGTCTGTTTCTATAGTATAATAGTTGGAAAGCACTGCTTCAAAAGTCAACCATTGATCGTATCTCATACAATCAATAATGAAGAACATCACTTTTTCGCCATTCTTTAATTTAGGCTCTACATATTTAGAGATGATTTTTGGAGAAAGCAAGGGTGCTCCATCTCCTGCATCTAACCAGCTTTGGTATTCATTTTCAATAAACTTCCCGAATTCTCTATTTGCTTCCTCAAGTTGATCCTCTAATACGTGAATAAGATTTTCATCGCCGGATGACAGATCCATTTTCCACTTAGATAGTTCTTTGTAAATCTCTATCCATTCCTGCCAACCCGTGTTTGGATGGATTCTGGAAGAAAGTTCTCCAAACTGTTTGAGATAGCTTTGCGCAGATTTTTCGTTTTGTAAACGAGAGCGCTCTAATATTCTCTTTGTTGTTAAAAGAATTTGGTTGGGATTTACCGGTTTAATTAAATAATCTGAAATTTTTCCACCAATCGCATCTTCCATGATCGACTCTTCCTCACTTTTGGTGATCATGACAACAGGAAGTTGTGGGTTCAAATTTTTGATCTGTTCCAGAGTTTCGATCCCGCCCATGCCGGGCATTTGCTCATCCAGAAATACAATATCAAAAGAACGGTCTTTGATCATGGTTACGGCATCTTCCCCATTTGTAACCGGTTCAATAGTAAACCCTTTCTTTTCTAGAAAAATAATGTGTGACCGCAGTTGGTCTATTTGGTCATCAACCCATAAAATATCCGGCATAGATTCCTTTAATAATTCATTTTAGTGTTATAAATGCTTTTATATCTTCTAATCGTTTCTTTCCAATTCCTTTCACATTCAATAATTCTTCCGCAGTTTTAAATTCGCCGTTTTCTTCACGGTAGTCAACAATACGTTGAGCATAAGTTTGCCCAATTCCTTTCAGCTTCTGAAGCTCAATAATATCCGCAGTATTTATATTTACGACTACGACGGTAATTTCTTTAACAACCTCAGGCTGGTCTTTATTCTCTGGCAACTCTTCTTGGGCTGAATATTTTTTAAGTTCTTCCGATCTTTTTGCTTCAATTAATGCGCTTTTTCTTTCAAATTCTTGGCGAATAGCTTCATAATTTTCAGAACTTTGTTCATATTGTTGCTTCACAAATGTTGCTAGTGCTATCATGAGAACAATAGTAACTAATAATGTTGAGATTACGACACGTTCTTTTTGAGTGATCTGTAATCTCTCTATCCAAAAAAAGAAATCTCTTTTAAATTTTTTCATGGCGGTAGAATTTATTTTAATAAGGGAACAAATTATCAGCAAGTCAACTTGTTTTCAATGTAGTTAAATGAGATGTTTAGTAATCAATTATGACAGAAACAAAAATATTTACTTTAAAGGATCAGAAAATAGCTTTTGAACAAGTAGGCTCAGGGAAGCCTCTGCTTATTTTGCATGGCTGGGGAAGCAGCCGGCGAGTTATGATGCCTATTGCAAAATTTTTGAGCCATTTACGCACTTGTTATGTGCTCGACCTTCCCGGCTTTGGTGAATCTCCCGAGCCTTCCAGATCATGGAGTATTGATGATTATGCAGATATAATAGAAGGTTTTATTTCATCACATTTTAATGAGCCTATTGACCTGTTGGTTCATTCTTTTGGAGGAAGAATTACACTTAAGCTTTGTGCCAGAGAATTTGGCAAACAGAATATTGGTAAAGTGTTAATTACCGGAGGGGCAGGAATGAAACCAAAACGTTCTCTTAAATTTTATTATAAAAAGTACCTTGCTAAAACACTTAAAGCCCCTTTCTTGATACTTCCCGCTTCAATAAGAGAATCTGCGTTGAATAAATTGAGACAAACATCTTTATGGAAAAGTTTAGGATCGGGAGAGTACAATCAATTATCCGGAGTAATGAGGGAAACATTTGTGAAATCTGTTACCGAATATCTTGAACATTGTTTACCTCATATCCCTCATGAAGTACTTCTTTTGTGGGGAAGAAATGACGACGCCACTCCGGTTTATCAAGGGGAGAGAATTGAAAAAGGGGTGAAAAATGCGGCTCTTGTAATCATCGAAGATGCAGGCCATTATGCTTTTCTTGATAAACCTAAACAGTTTGCTGCAATTTCAGAAGCGTTTTTGAAAGGGTAGTTTTAATAACGTAAGTTCGATATAAGATAGTAGCCTTCGAGTTCCATCAGTCGAACTTACTCTCGTTTCGTAGCTCGTATGAAAAGCGCTTGAGTAAAAAAGATGGTTAATTTTTTAAGAAAAATCCTCCAAGAGAATCTGCGTTGAATAAATTGAGACAAACATCTTTATGGAAAAGTTTAGGATCGGGAGAGTACAATCAATTATCCGGAGTAATGAGGGAAACATTTGTGAAATCTGTTACCGAATATCTTGAACATTGTTTACCTCATATCCCTCATGAAGTACTTCTTACTCTCGTTCCGTAGCTCTGCTGCGGAATGACAAACAGGAGCTCTGCTCCGAATAATTCGGGCTAAAAATTCTATTTATTAATCCGCTTTTGACTGGGATTACACAAGATTTCCATCAGTCGAGCTAAAGTCGACAGATGGAGGAGCTGCATTAGTGTGATGGCATCTCGGTTTGACGACTTCGGTTCGTCCAACCGTTTTTAGTTCTAACACTGAGCATGTGGAACTAGCGTAAGATTTAGTCTGAATTAAATAATCTAATCTGCTTAAAAAATCGTACAGCAAAAATACTAAGGGTTAATTGTTGGATTTTTATTAAGATTTTTTAATCTTTGGCGGTAGTCAAGCTAACAATGGCAACTAATGCCCAAGATAATGAAACGAGTTATACTTTTAGAGGACGATACCTTATTAGCTATTGTTCAGAAGAAAATGCTAATAACTCTGGGATATGATGTAATTGAAACTTCTGCTTCTGGAGAAGAAGGGTTAGATAAAATAAAATTTCTTAAACCTGATATTGTTGTAAGTGACCAAAATTTAACTGGGAGTATGAAAGGACTGGATGTTGTAGAAGCTTTACGAGAAGAAAACAATAATACCCCCGTTTTGATTTTATCAGGTGACACAACATCTGAACACCTGAAACAGGCTTCCATTTATTCAAATGTGCAACCACTGGCCAAGCCGGTTAAAGTAAAAGACTTGAAAGACATGCTACTTGTTGCAGAAAATTCTGTGAATTAATCGATCTCATTTTCTAACTATACTCTAGCTTTTCTCTTTCTTTTCCAGGTCAATCCTATTCCGAATAAAATTATACCCATTGCAAATATAGATGAGGTTAATGGTAACTCCTGAAATAGAAAAAACCCAAGAACAGACGCTAAAATTGGTTCTACTAAGATTGAAGTTGACAGCACGGTAGCCGAAACATATTTTACAGCATAGTTCAGAGAACCGTGACCAAGAATTTGAGGTCCTATCGCTAAGCCTAATCCTATCAGTAATAGTTTACCATCAAATTGGGAAGGAACTCCTTCTTTAACTAAAAGGAAAACCACACACATTAATGCGGCGTACGCATAAACCGGAAATACATATCCAATCCACGTCCGTTTTTGGCGAACTTTTCGACCTATTAAAAAATAAAGAGCAAAAATTACAGCTGCCAAAATTGCTAATCCATTTCCTAATCCTGCTTTTGGAAAGGTGTTTTCCCCACTACTATCAAAATAGCCTAACAGCATGGTTCCTATAAAAGAAATAATTACGCCGGCCCAAACAATTGGACGAAAGCTCACCTTCATTAATGTTCGTTCAGCAATGATCAAAATTATTGGGTGAATACAAACAAGAACAGAGGCGGAAGAGATCGAGGTGTAGTATAAAGAAGAGATCCATGCTATAAAATGGAGACCCAATGCCAATCCGGCAATTGCTACCAGCAAATGATCTTTGGTGGATTCTGAACTTTCTTTCTTTGCTTTTTTTCGGCTAAATAAATAGAATGGGATTAAAATTATTACTGCAAATACGGTTCTAATCGCAGCTAGTAAAACACCCGAATAGTCTGCTGCATACCTAACTAATATCGGGGCAAAGCTGAAGGCTATTAATCCAGCAAACAGTAACCCATAAACTTTTAAAGGGGAAAACTCTTCTTTAGATTGCACAAAACTCATCGAATTCTATCAATAGAACGAACCAACTCAAGATCTTTTTTGATAAAACGGAGAGCCAAGCCAAGAAAAAGTAGCCCTAAAATGGCTAAACCTACTCCGATTGCTTCATCCCATAAATACGTTCCTATTCCGCCTAATGAAAAAAGCACTCCGAAAGCAGCGCCTAATCCTGCGAGCTGTGGAATCATAGAAATTTTAACCCATTTGATCTGGTTTTTTCTATCGGTGTATTTGAAGATCGAAGATATTGCTGATAACATCGCTAAAGCTAATGCGCTAGCTAAACCGTAACCAATCCATAATTGTGGATCTTGCATCGCTTTGTCATAAACAGGGGTAAAATAAACTGCAAGATTTGATAATACAGTTAAAGCAAGAAATATAGTTTGAGGTCTTTGTATCACAGAAATAGATTTTATCGTTTTTATTGATTTGCTGAAAGATAATTGAAAAATCGTGCCCTTTAATAGATCAATTTTTCATGAAACAAAAAGCAACTCCTCACTTTAATGAAGAGATGCCATTTTAATTAACTTGCAATATCTGCTGCTGCAGCAAAAACAAATTCTTTTATAGAATCGAACGCTTTTAACGTTTTTTCAATGTGCTCATCATTATGAGCGGCCGTTGGGATCAATCGTATTAATACGGTTCCTTTGGGAACCACCGGATAAGCTACACCACTCACAAAAACGTTATGCTCTTCTCTGAGCTTTCTCATGATGTCTTGGCAAAGATCAGTACTGCCTTGAGTTAGTACGGGCGTTACAGGGCTTTGTGAGGGGAGAACAGTATAGCCAATCTCTTGCAGACCTTCTCTTAGTTTGATCGCATTCTTCCATAATTTCTCGCGCCATTCCGGATGTTGACGAATCATTTTTAGCCGCTCACGAGCAGTAACGACAATGGGCATTGGAAGAGATTTTGCAAAAACTTGACTTCTCACATTTGCCTTTAAAAATTCAATTACTCTTGGCTCAGAAGAAACAAAAGCACCAATTAATGCCACTGCTTTTGCAAAAGTACCAAAGTAAATATCGATACCATCTTGACATCCGAGTTGTGTTCCTGTCCCGGAACCATCTTCGCCAAGTGTTCCGAAACCGTGTGCATCATCAACTAACAATCTGAAAGGAACTTCTTTCTTAAGCTCTATGATCTCATTTAAAATTCCAAGATCTCCGGTCATTCCAAAAACGCCTTCACTAACAACAAGAATTGAAGAATTGTCTTTCTTTTGAGAAGCAGCACGGTATAATTGCTTTTTGAAGCTCTCAATATCGTTATGCTTAAATACCGACTTATTTGCCATGGAAAGTTGCTTTCCATCTACAATACAAGCATGACTTAGCTCATCATAAATTAAAAAATCGTTCCGGTCGGTAAGCGCATGAATTACACTCATTATTCCTTGATAACCGAAATTTAACAGCTGAGCTGCTGGTTTGTGAGAAAAATCTGCTAATTCTTCCTCAAGCAGCTCATGTTGAGTTGAGTTCCCGGTCATTAAGCGAGCTCCCATCGGGGCGCTTAATGAATATTTTGCCGTTGCATCAGCATCTATTTTCTTGACCTCGGGATTACTTCCTATTCCAAGATAATCGTTGATGCTCCAAACGATCATATTTTTGCCGTTGAATTGCATCTCCGGTCCAAGAGGACCTTCTAATTTTGGAAAAGTATAGTATCCGTAGCCTTCTGAAGTAAATGGTCCCAGTGGACTTGGCCTGCCCTCTAGCTTATCAAATAAATCCATAAAATGTATCGGTAGAAATAATATTAGTTCAATGTTTCTTGAACGTATTCTGAATGTAAAAAACGGAAAAAAGGTACGGAAAATAGAGCCTAACTCAAAGAATTCAGACTTATACTATTGTTAGAACCTAATAAGCTTAAGGGTTATTTGAAGTTAGGTAAATAAGTAATCCAAAATTAGATCTATGAGTAGTACTATAAATTTGGTTTAAGTATAAATAACCCATTTGAAATATCGCTTACTATTACTAATCCGCTTTCGAAAAAAGGATAGTTACTCCATGCTCCATCAAACATGCGATCATTGTTAGCGGGAAAAGTATCAAAAAAGGCGACCTCAGAAAGATTTCCGTTTTCGGAATCATTTAAAGTTAATATTCTTAAGCCTGATGTATAATTAGCCTGATATACATTCCCTTCTTTTACATACTGATTATGATCTATAGCTAAACTGGAGGATAGGTGTGTTCCTATCAGCTGAGGGTTGTCTAAATCCTGAACATCAAAAATATAGGTCGTTGTATTTCCGCTATCCAGTTCGTCGCCCAGTAAAAAATAACGGTGATCTTCTGTAAGCCAGCCCTGATGAGCATAGTTGCGCCCTTCATACCCGATTTTAGAAATAGTAGACGTATTTTGTTTGTCGGTTACATTGGCAATTACTAAATGCGTTTCACTTGAGTTGAAACATAATTCCTGATTTTGATAATCGGAATCAGGCCCCTTATAATTTACACATTGAGTATCATGTATATAACCGGTATTTCTGCGACCTACGGTACTGTCAGAATGAAATCCTGCAAAAACGGGATTTAAAGGATCGTTTATATCTATAATGTGTAATCCTCCTCCGTAGGTGTCTGATCCTACCACGTATGCAAAACCTGTCCCTTCATTGATTGCAATATTGTGAGCGTCTCCAAATTCCGAATAATGTTTATCTTCCACAAAACTTATCGGTGTGTTTGTAGCATTTCTTAATTTTGTAAGATCGAAAATCTGAAGTCCGTAATCATTTGCTTGAACATCACTTACTATAAAAGCATAATTGTTAAATACTTTTATATCTCTCCACGCAGAGGCTTTCTTACCTTCCCCATTTAGTAGAAAGCCAGACGAATTAGCTTTATTAAAACTTTCTTGCAGTTTCCCAACAACAATCGGTTCTACAGGATCAGAAATGTCCACAAAAGTAACTCCATCAGTTAACCCTACAAGGGCATACTCTTTCTCGGTTTGAGGGTCTTTCCATCCCCAAATATCATTAAGACTTAGTGCATTTTTTTCTTCTTGAGTGAGGTTGCTAAACTCTTCCTGCGATAAACCAAACAACGCTTGGGGAGAAACCACTGAATACAGGTCTATGTTTTCGCATGAATATTTTCCATCGGCCAGTCCATCAACACACTCAAATGAAGGCAGTGTTGGATCCGGCTCTTCCTCTTCCTGATTTGTTGGAGTATTCTTACAGGTTAAAACTAACAATAATAGAGGTAATAACAGGAATCGAAGGTGTTTCATAAGCTGGTTTGGTTACTTTGAAATATTCGGAATTAATTAATTTAACAGAAATTCATTTATCTAACTAGTTAAATTCAATTATATTGGAGCGAATACCTTTAGAATTCATTACAATTATATGTTTCTGTTACTAAAATACATTGCAAAACTGCTTAAAGCACTTGCTTCAGAAGCTTCTCCTAACCAACTAGCCGGTGGGTTTATACTCGGAATGATTATTGGATTAACTCCAATAGCTTCCATTCATAACTTATTGATCATAGTTTTAGTGGTCGTACTTAAAGTTAATATCGGAATGGTGATTCTAGCTTTTTTAGTGTTCAGTGGAATTGCTTATCTCGCAGATCCATTGTTTCATAGCTTTGGAATTTGGATGCTGGAACTTGAAAGCATGCAAGACCTGTGGACTTCAATGTATAATAATGAGTTTTGGGCGATCACAAAATTCTATAATACAGTAGTATTAGGAAGCTTTATAAGTGCCCTACTGCTTTGTATTCCCATGTTTCCGCTTACAAAAATTGGTGTGGTACAATACCGGAAGCATATCCATGAAAAAGTAATGAAAACAAAATTTGTAAAAGCCTTAAAGGGAACCAAGCTTTATTCTGTTTATCAAACCGTAGTTAGAGTGAGAGGATAATCATGAGAATTAAAGGGATTATATTTTTAGCCGTTATTACAGCTTTAGGTTTTTTGATAAGCTGGATTAGCATTGACCCAATTATAGAGTCGCAAATTGAATATCAAGCGAGCATTGCAAACGGCGCATTGGTTGAAATTGATGGCTTTGATATTGATTTAATTGATCTGAAAATCCGCTGGGACAGACTCCAGGTTGCCAATTCAGAAAACACTATGACCAACACTTTTGAGACCGGTGAAATGGAGCTCGATTTTCTTTTCTGGCCCACATGGTGGGAAAGGGTAATTATTGAAGATGTGATCTTTAAAGAGTTTAGGATGGACACCCAACGAGAGACGGATGGTTATTTTGAGATTCCTGAAGAAGAAAAAAATGCTGAGCCCAGCTTCATTGCTCAGGTTATTGGTGATGTCACTTCAGAAATTTCACGGAACGCTAATATGGAGTTCACAAATATTAAAACGAACATTAATGTAGACAGCCTGATGAGTAAGTTAAATTTACAGGCTCCTAATAAAATTGATTCACTTAGAAACGGATTAAGTCAGAACTACCAGAAATGGGATAGTACTTTTGCCAATACAAAAATAAATAAGGAAATAGCTGACATTGAGAATACTATAAATTCTATTGATGTAAAGAATATAAAAGATCCCAAAAAGGCGATTGAAACTATCAAAAATATTCAAAAACTAGCTAAGCAAGTTGACTCACTCAAAACTCGTGCAGAAAATTTAAAGAACAATTTTCAAGAAGATTTTGGGGATTCAAAATTCAGTGTGGCCAGAATTGATAATTGGATTCAAAGTGATTTTCAAAGAGCAATGAGCATGGCAAAATTACCGACTATTGATCCCGGAAATATCGCCCAATCATTGTTTGGTGAAAATTTGCTTGCTGATTATTCAGGCTACCTCGAATACATTGCCATCGCCAGAAAATACGGCAGTCGGCTTATTGGTGACGACAAGGAAAAAATTGAGCGGTATGAAGGTAAAGATTATAAATTCAGTGATAAGTATGATTGGCCAAAACTTTGGATTCAAAACATAGATTTATCAGGGGAAACGAAAACGGCAATTCAACTTGCTGGACAGATAACGAATATTAGTAGTAGCCAGAAAAAAACTAAGGAACCGATAAAGTTTAATATTGGCGGCAAGGATGATTCTAACCGTTCAATGAATCTTACAGGGGAGTTTAATTATTTAGGAGAAGAACCTAAAGAAACCGTTAACTTTACCTATGATGGCTTTAGTTTAAAAGGTTCTAAAATTTCTCCATCTAAATTGCTTCCATATCCGCTAAAAACCGGAACAGGCGAAGTTTCTGCTTCAGTTAGCATTATCGCCAAAAGATTTGATAGCGAAATCGGATATAAAGCCAAAGGCATTGCTTTCGATTTTGGAGATAATCCTTCCAAAAACAGAGTTCAGCAATTAATAAGAGACGCCGTTTCCAGTACGGATCAAATCAATGTTACCGCTTTGGTTGACAATCTTGATGGGCCTTTGAAAGTAAAAGTTCGTTCCAATCTTGATGATCTTTTTGTGAACGCCCTAAAAAGTACGGTAAGTAAGGAAGTTGACAGAGCCAGGGAAAGAATCGAATCCAGAGTGAGGAGTGAAATTGGTGATCGAAAAGAACAGTTGCTTACATTCAAAGATGAGAAAGAAGCTGAGATCAGAAAGGAGTATGAAAAGCTTGAAAATCGAGTAAACGAAGAAATCAAAAAAGTTGAAGAGAAGAAAAAAGAACTTGAAAAAAGGAAGAAAGAACTGGAAGATGCTCTTAAGAATAAATTGAAAGATAAGATTGGGTTTTAGAATGCAAATCCTAATCCCATATTAACCTCATTCCGAACGTCTCGTTCGAAATGCCTTGCTTGAGGCTCTGCCTCAATGGAAGCAGCGCTTCCAAATTAGCATCACGCAGCTGAGCTACGTGTCGAGGAGAAAAATCGAATGGAATAAATCAATATATATTACGGATTTGTTATAATTGAATTAGTTGAAAAAACTATCTTAAAATAAAAAAGTGGTAGAATGAAGATAAAATGGTGGTGGGTTCCGGTTGGGTTAATTTTGGGTTATATGATTGCATTTCCTTTCTTTTTTCGAAATCCTGAATACCCGTTATTTTTTACCGTTTACTCCGTGTTTAATGGTACTCTGGAGCACCAATCTATTGATGCAAAAAAAGACGAATTGACTTCTAATTACCAGGAAATCGAAATTGGAAGTACGGCTCCTGATTTTACGCTCCCAGACCTTAACGGCAAGAGTGTTTCTCTATCTGATTTTGAAGGAAAGACGGTATTGCTCACTTTCTGGGCTTCCTGGTGTCCGACTTGCCGCGCCGAGAATAAACATCTCGCAGACATTTATCCAGAATACAAAGACAAGGGATTTGAGATACTAGCGGTATCTCTGGACAGAAGCAGAACCAACTGGGAAAAAGCTGTTGAGAAAGATGGCATTGTATGGACTCAGGTTTCCGACCTTCAAGGAGTAGATTCTCCTATCGCTACCAAGTACGGTGTGTACGCAACTCCTACTACTTTTTTGATTGACAGTTCCGGCATTGTGATTGGCAAAGATTTGAGGGGAGTGGAGTTGGATCAAAAATTGAATTCCTTGAAATAAATTCCACTTAGAAAAATTGATCCTCTTTCCAGTTTAAAATTAGCATCACGTAGCAGAGCTAATATATAGTGTTGAAAGATTTGTGGTCACGAATGATATAGTCGTAATACCTTGCCTGCCATTGAAAATCCAGTCTTACCTTTCGTGATTCTTTCTTAGCCCGTTCTTTTATCGCAGGGTATTCTTCGTCCAGCCATTTTTGCACTTTTTTTGGGAACGCTGATAGGGCTGATGGAGCAGATGTTCGCTGATTTAGAATTTGGAACCAGAAAGTCAGCACTAAAGACCCTTCTTGGTTATGATCTTTTTAAAATTTCACGCATAAGCTAGCATGGGATTTATCCCTGCTTTTAGTCAATCAAACCCGTGTCATCCGTGTTCTTTTTTTGGTTTCTGTGGGGTAACCCCCCATTTACGCAAGTAATCTCCCATAGTATTGATCGCAAGAACCACCCCAAACTCCCTTTTATAACCTCGTTCCGAACGTCTCGTTCGGAATGCCTTGCTTGAGGCTCTGCCTCAATGGAAGCAGCGCTTCCAAATTAGCATCACGTAGCAGAGCTACGTGACAAGGAGAAAAATATAAAATTTTATTGTTATATTACCGCTTTGTTAATAAGCACAGTTCATTCTCTGTATCATCGGTCATCAGAAGTAGTTAATTCGGCGTAAGCAGCATCAACATTACGGCTTAGGGTTAGTGACCAGCCCGGCGCTTTAAAAACCTCAAAACCGGGAATTACATCCGAAGCGCCGGCAATTTCATCTTTAGTTTTGCCGGCATCAATTCCTTTCTGTGTGTACTCCAACAAAGCTTCCAAAAAGTTACTCTTTAAAATCAGATCGTCTTTATTTCCGGTAATACCATACTCAGAATTTCCATGACCATAAATGTAGATGGTATCTCTTTCCAGTTCGTTAACCGTCTTCCGAAGAACTTCAATCCAGTTAGTAATATTAGCTCCGCCATTGGTGTCGATAAACGGATAAGCACGATTGAACATGAGATCGCCCATATGAGCGACATTCGCTTTTTCAAAATAAACGACCGAATCTCCACCGGTATGAGCAGGACCATTATACATCAGATGAATCGTTTCATCTCCTACCTTTTCTGTCCATTTTTCAGCATACGTTAAATCTGCATAAACCTGAGCATCAACGGCTTCCTGACCTCTTCCTTCCGCTGATTTCTTTTGTAAAACAGGGACATTTTCATGAGCTATAATATGCTTTGCAAAATCTTTAAAAACAGGATTGCCGGCAGTATGATCTCCGTGGTGATGGGTATTGATCAAGTAATCCATAACATGATCGGTTTTCTCTTTTAATCCATCAACAAAGGTCTGCGCCGAATCTGGAAATTGAGAATCTACAGCAACCAGAGAATTTTTTGTAGCTAACCACCCGATGGTTCCGCCTCTACCAACAAAAGTACCTACATTTCTGCGTAGCGTAGTAAAAGGTGTTTGAAGGAGGAAAGCTAGTTTTTGGATAGGGAGCATAGTAGCTACGCCAAGTGTTGCAGAGCGAACTAAGAAATCTTTTCTATTCATACCGAACGAGTTTTGATTAATCTAATGCAAGATACCTGCCGGGTCTGTGATTTACGGCGAGAATCAAATTCAGAAATACTGATGCGAGTACAGAATAAACAATCGCCATCACATCTACCACAAAAATTGCTCCAACTATTATGATTATATCAACACACATTTGGAAACGACCGGCATTTATGCCATGGAATTTTTGAAGATATATAGAAACGATATTCAATCCGCCTAAGCTCGCTTTATGCCTGAACAGCATTAAAAGCCCTGTTCCAATTAAAAATCCACCGATTGCAGCTCCATAAATAGGATTTACTTCTCCAAACTCAAAAACTTTTGGCACATAATCAGTGAAAAAAGAAACCAGAAATACGGTTATAAAAGTTTTAAGTGTAAACACCTTACCTAACTTCCAAAGAGCTAACAAATAAAATGGAATATTTATAAGAAAGAAGATTTTTCCGAACGAAAATCCAGTTGCATACTGCGTTAAAAAAGCAACACCAGCTGTTCCTCCAATTAAGAAATTCATTTCTGAAAACAATGCAATTCCAAAGGAAAGAAGTACTGAAGCCACAGAAATTGCCATCAAATCTTCCAATAAGGAGTGTTCTCGAATAGCCGGATCAATTCCGTCTTCAATAAGTTGTTCGGTAATTTTATCGTTGGGAGGAGCCATTGACATCAACTTTTAAATGAACTCAAAGATAAGGGTATTTTAACTACTGATTAGTTTAAATGAGGAAGTTTTAAGTTATGGTTGAGATAGGATTCGTCAATGATTTTTGCAAAAACTGCCACAGAATCACGAAACCACAAAACATGTATAACTGAATTATTAAACCTTTAAGACTTTAGTGACTTTGTGTTTTTATAGCCCAGTCTATCACTTTAAATTTAGATAATGGTGCTCTGAAAGAGTTGGAGTATTAGTTCGGTGTTATGCTTTTTGAGGTTTGATGATTGTAATTTACTCTGTCGGGCCACCCGTTCCCGATTTACCTTCTTTAGGATTATTAAAAATTCGCATGGTTGGATAAGCCAGATCTATTGAATCGGATGCCGCAAACTCATCCAAAGCACGCTCCCAAATTGCCTGAGCACTCCCTCGTCTTTTTCGTGGATCAGTTAGATAGCGAATGGAAAGCATAACACCGCTGTCCTTCACGTTGGTATAAACAATAGGCGTGAGATATCGGTATTCAATCAGATAGGATTTAGCTGCTTTTCTGATCTGGTCTTTAGCCCGCTCAATAAAATCTTTGGATTCTTCATGAGCGATTTCACTCAGAATCTGTTTCGCTGTTTTCCAATCGCTCTCAAAAGTGACCATAATTCCGATCTCATTCCAAATAAACTGAAAATCGCTGGTGTAGTTTGCAAGCTGTTCAGAAAACACGGTGTGATTTGGAACATGAATGACTCGACCGGTACTTTGGTCAGCATCTACCCAGTTTCCAATCTCAAGAATAGTGAATTTGAACGGACGAATATCAATTATATCCCCTTTGGATTTCCCGATTTCAATTCGATCGCCAACATCAAAAGGTTTTCTCCAAATGATAAACATCCATGCTGCAAGATCTGTAACAGGATCTTTAAGAGCGATGGCAAGCCCTGCGGAAAGTAAGCCAAAATAGGTAGATAGGTTACCTAAAGCACTAAACCAGATTTGAGTGATGAGAATTGTTCCAAGAAATGCAGAGATATAAGTAAGATTTTTTCTCCACTTATAGGTAGTTTTTTTGTTCTCAATATTTTTATTAACTACACGTAGAGTTAAAGATCTTATCAACCATAAAACCAGTATTACAAGAATAGTTTTAAGGATTTGCCCGGTAATTACCGGCGAACTTTGATAGTACTCGACAATGCTGTTAAATAATTCTTTCATGGGCTGATAATAACCTTATCAAATGACAGTTACACGCTTGGGATAATATAGAAATTTGAATATCTTTAATACTCTGAAAATTTAAGATTTTTATTATGCTTTATAACATTTTGGTTGCAGTAATTATAATTATCTGCGCACTTTTAATTTTAGTTGTTCTACTTCAAAACGGTCAAGGTTCCGGATTATCGGGAATTAGTGGTGGCGGTGGTGGTGGTGGTGCTCTCGGTGGTAATTCAGGTTTAGGTGCACGCCGTACTGCAGATTTACTTTCAAAGGCTACAGGTTTTTTTGGTGGTGCTTTTTTAATTCTTAGCATTCTTGCAAATTTTGCAATCGACAGATCAGGTACCGCACCTACGAGAAGCATTCTTCAGGAAGGTGGTGCTCCGGTTCAGGATTTGAATGCACCATCACAAACCCAATCAGCCGTTCCTCTTCCAAATAATGAAGGTGGAAACTCTGACGATGGTGGAAGCGAAAGCGATAACTAGTATTACATTTACTTATAAAAAGCCTGTTCATAGTTAGTGAACAGGCTTTTTTGTTTAATAAGGGTTCAAGTCTATTTTGAAACCTCAAAAGTTTTTGTAGTAACAAAAGGAATACCATCGTCCAGTAATCCTTGGACAACAATTCTGTAAGTAGAAGGGACATCATTGGTCCAAAATCTGGTATTGGCCACTCCATCATAGATTTCAAAAATAGGATCCCAATGAAGAGTTATACGCTGGTCGGCTTGTTCAATGTCTTTGGGTACATTTACTCCATATTTGGGAGCATAGAAAGCAACAGGCTCTTGGAAAGCTTGGATGTAATCAGTGATAACTCCTTTATTTTTCTGTGGAATAACTCTGTTCTTTTGGCTTGTAAGTATAATTGCACCACCCGCACCATCTGCTCCAAGAAGAGAAAGATCGACAGCGCTTTTAGCAACAGTTATGGACTTAATATCAGCACTATTTAAAGAAAACAGCATTTTATTATCTATTTGTTGACCATCCAAAAATATCAATGCTGGAAGATTTCCAGATTGAAAGCTTTTGAAGCCCGTTGCCACAGTTATACTGTTGGTAGCTTTGTTAACTTTAACGCCCGGTAATTGTCCAACAACAAACTCAATAGGTATATTTTGTAAGTATTCTTGCTTATCCAGATCTACAGAACTACCGGCTCCCTGAAGATTGTTAAGTACTTGGTCCAAGTAATTATCAGAAACACGCTCCGCAGACACAGAGATCTCTTCAAGTTTTCCAGTCATTTGAAAATCCGAATACTGTTCATTAGTTATTTGAGTTTGCTCTGAACGGTTTTGTAGATCTTTACCTGTTGAAGATGTTTTAACTATCTCGGAATCGGAATTGACAGTCCCTTTAGTAATTCTTCCCTGAAAAACATTATCTTTTTCGGTTTTGAACTCTTCAAATTGTTCATCTAAAGAAACATATACTCTGGTTCCTTTATCCGGATGCTCAACTTTAATAGTCACCAATTCATCTCCTGTACCGGTAAGATCTCCAAACCCAAACCGTCCTTCTTTGTCGGTTAAAGCAATCTTTGGGTCACTGAAGTTGCCTCCAATAGTGAGCATTACACTTGCATTTTCCAGAGGTTTTCTTCCAATGATGGTTTTAACTGTACCAGTTACTTTGAATCCTAATTCAGGAAGAGTTTCTAAAGTAACTTCCTCACGTGTAGCCAATCTATTCATATCATACGCTTTCCAACCTTGAGTAAGAAGTAAAAGGTCTAAATACTGAGCGGCATTCTCATTTTCCGAAAAATAATATCCTGGATTTTCAATATGACCTTTAAGTTCAGACTCTAAAAAGAACTGGCTTACAATACTCGTTGTGTAAGGATTATAAGACTCAATCGTATCATCAAATACAGAAATACTAGATGAACCAGATAGTTCAGTACCATCGTTTACTGCTAGCGTAGTTGTTAGCTCAACTTTATCGCGAAGGTTATAGATTGATTCATCCAAGGAAATATTAACCTGTACATCATCAACTTGATTACGATTAAAGCTAAGCCGTTCTGCTATTGGTTTGCCCTCCGTATCCAGTAATGTAAAATGCACAATTCCAGTAGCGAAGTTTTGCTTTGGAACTCTAACGGTACTGCCATTATCAGTGAATGTGACCAAAGAAGCGCTGTATATCTCCCCCCGAACATGTCCAAAAAGTAGAAAGGGTTTACTTGTATTAATTCCAGTAGATTTGATATCAAATAGAAATGCATTTTCTTTTTGATCTATACTCATTATAAGACCAATGTCTAGAACAGGAGGGAGTTCATATTTAATCCCATTTACTTCAGCGTAATAACTGGTCTTAGAAGTTGGTGTCATTTCAAATGAACCCATGCCTAGATGTTCTGATTCAAATGTAGAGATCTGTTTTCCGGTTTCATCAAATATGTAACCACTAACGTCTTTACCCAACCCGAACTCATCCAATGCTTTGAAAGCTACTTTACTTGATATCCCGGCAATTAAATGCCCGCTCTCTGGAAGAAATTGAACATCAGTTATAGAAGTATTTTCGGTATTCTTTTGTTCATCATTGGTAAAGACAGTAATATTTCTAGAGAATTCATAAGCCTTACCAAAATTCAAACTCCAAAGGGTATAGGCTTTGATCTGATAAGTGCCATTATCTTTGGGAATCCCCTCAAAAGAAAGAGCACCTTTGCCTCGTCCATTCACAAGTTCAATATTTTCGCGCTGAACAATGTTACCATCAGGGGAAACAAGTTCTACATATAGTACAGAACTTAAATCGGACGGAAAGTTAAATCCTCCTGATACCGCATAAGCTGAAAACCAAATTTTATCACCAAAGTAATACCAATCTCTGTCGGTATGTATGTAAACTCTTTCCCGGGGTAAATTTGCTTGTACAACCTTTAAGTACTTAACAAAATCAATGGCTTGATCATTACTTTGGGAAATAGCTACATCTGAAAACAGCAGAAGTGTGAAAAAGAAACATATAATTCTATTGAGCATAACAGATAACTTTTTGAAATAATTATAAAATTAAGGTAAAAAATATAAAAAAGAAAGACTTTAATCATTAGACGAAAAACACAGAACGAACTTTTTCTGGAAATTATTTTCGATAAGAATTCTGACTCCAACTAATAATGAGGACTGGAGAACTATAGATTTTAAAAAATCTTAGCTTAAAGAATACAGAGTGGGTAATCCTACAAGAGCGGCTATTTCCCGATACAAAACCGGGAAAAGATCGAATCCAGAATATGCTCGTTGGTGATTTCTCCAGTTACAGTTCCTAATTCGTTCAGGGCTGCTCTCAGATCAATGGAAAGGAAGTCGCCGGTCATTCCATTCGCTAATCCTGTTAAAGCTGCTTGAATGTGTTCTTTCGTCTTTTGAAGTGCATCCCGATGACGAGAAGAGGTAACCAATAAGCTGGAAGCATCATAGTGTTTGTTTTCAAGAGCTCGGTTTTTGAGATGTTCTTTAAGATCTTTGATCTTTTCTCCTTCTACGGCTGAAATTTTAAGATCAAATTCCGTTCGCCATTCCTGATCCAGTTCAATATCAGCTTTGGTTCCGATCAAAATAAAAGGAGTTTCTCCCGAGCGCTTTTGAAAACCGGCAATTTCCTTTCGTTCTTCCTCATTAAAAGGATGCGATAAATCCTTCAGATAAATTACTAAATCAGCTTGTTCAAAAGCTTTTTGGGAACGCTTCACACCTTCAGCTTCTACAATGTCCTCAGTTTCACGAAGTCCCGCAGTATCGATAAGTTTGAACAACAGTCCATCATAATTCCAATCCACATCAATGGTGTCCCGAGTGGTTCCTGCAATCTCAGTAACGATAGCGCGATCACTTCCAATCAGCGTATTCAGTAAAGTTGATTTCCCTGCATTTGGTCTGCCAATCAAAACCGTTTTAACTCCATCTTTTACTATCCGTCCGGTTTCATAAGTATCTAACAAATTGGTGAGTTCTGCATCCACATCTTCCAGTAATTTCTGAAGTTGTTCTTTGTTGGCGAACTCAACGTCTTCTTCAATAAAATCCAGTTCCAATTCGATCATTGCGGTAGCATCTATGATCTGCTGCCGGAATGTTCGTACATGATCCCCCAACTTACCTTCCAATTGCTGATGAGCGGCATCTACGGCTTTTATACTCTTTGCGTGAATAATATCAGCCACCGCTTCTGCTTGATCTAAATCTAACTTTCCATTCAAAAAAGCACGCTGCGTGAATTCGCCGGCTTCCGCTAACCTGATTCCCAAACTCAAAATTGTTTCCAGAACTTTCTGTGTAACTAAAACTCCTCCATGGCAGGATATTTCGACCGTTTCTTCACCGGTATAAGATTTGGGTGAATGAAAAAGCGTTACCAGAACTTCATCAACAGGGAATCCTTTTTTATCAACAATCTTGCCAAAATGAACAGTATGAGAAGCTAAAACTGTAAGATCCTTTCCTTGAAAAGCTTCATTTACTTTAGAAATGGCATTCAGTCCGGAAACTCGAATTACGGCAATTCCGCCTTCTCCAACCGGAGTTCCAATAGCGGCTATGGGTGATTTTTGTATGATTGAATCATTCTTCTTAGTATCATTCATTCGTCAAATATAAGCTTAATCATCTACTATGAATAATCGACTTTTCGCACTTTTAATTTTATTTGGGTTAACTTCGTCAATGGCTTTTGGGCAACGAATTTCTGCCGACCGACCCGGAGCAGGCTTCGGTACTTTTACGGTGCCTGCTAAAACTTTTTATGTTGAGTCCGGTGCTTCCATCAGTGGAGATTTTTCTGATGTAGGTCAACTATTTCTTAGAACCGGAATTGCTGAAAATTTGGAAGCTCAACTTGGCGTGGGTTCCGTGCTGTTTTTTGACGGCGTTGATAAACCAAGAGTAGCGGTTCAATCGCTGGCTTTTAAATATGGTTTGGGTTCTTTTGCGGACGAGAAGCTTAATCTTTCGCTATACAGCAGAACGAATCTCCCATTTTTTAATGACGATTATGAATATTACCTAACTCGATGTATGATTTTAGGAGATTATTCCATCAACGACACATGGGGAATAAATTCCAACTTTGGGTATGGTGATTTTGTGGATGGAGTGAATAACGGTTCTTTTAACTTTAACATTACTCCGGGGTTTTCTGTCAATGAAAATACAGGAGCTTATTTTGGATATGCTGTTACTTTTGATGAGAATTTTTCAAGTGATTTAATTGAAGGAGGTATGGTTCATTTCTTAAATCCTTCTTTTCAACTTGATGCAGGATTTATTTACTCAGATGGGGATGATCTTTTCCTGACAATAGGAATTGCAAGAAGATTTTGATAGAGATTTTTTTAGACGTTATTTTATAGAAAGATAAATTATAAATGGGTGCCATATATTGACATACTTTTTTATTAATTTATAAAAGATGAAATCATTAAGAGTACATATTAAAGGTGAAGCTGAAGGGATAAAGATTTCCCCGTCTAGCACAGATATATCTGAGATTAAAACCTTTATTTCTGATATAGAATCACTAGTACGTGGAGATTTTCATGGTAATGATAAGCCGAAGGTAGTTCTTAATTCATTTGAAGATGGATCTTTAGATTTCAATGTGGGAATTGAAGAAGGTTTAAAAACTGAAGAGTTTTTTCAACATATTTCTTCTTTGCATAACAATATGGAGTTGGATCCTTTACTTTTTGGATCAAAAAGAGCGAATGTTCTTTTTAAATGGCAAAAAATTGCTACTCAAAACGATTTGAATTTTCTGATAGGTAGTGATGATATAGTTTCTACTATTCAAATATCTTCGGAAACTGATTTTAAAATTGTTGAGCCGAAGGTTATAAAATCTGAGATAATTTTATTTGGTCTCATAACAGATATTGGCGGTAAAAATAATCCTAATATTCACATTACTACAGAAAAGTTTGGTGAGGTATTAGTTTCTTGTACTAAAGATAAAATTAGACAAGATGATGTTAATCGACTCTACAAAAAGTTTGGTATAAGAACTAATTCTTTAGTCAATATAAGGGATAAAGAAATTTTGGAATCAGAGTTTATTCAGTTTATCGATAAGCCTAAGAAACTTACTAAAGAGAAGCTTAATAACTTTATCAATAAAAGTAAGACTTTTTGGGATGAAATTGAGGATCCAGTATTATGGGTACGAGAGCAAAGGGGAGAATATGATTGAGAGTGTACTTTTAGATACAAGTTTTTTGATCAGCCTCACTAATCCAAAGTTTGAAGGACATAAAAATGCAAAAGAGTATATTTTGACGTTTGCTAATCGGGAAATAGATATGTATTTATCAAGTATTGTACTGTCAGAGTTTACAGCTCAACAACCTTTATCTGATATACCAAAAGAATTCTTAGATTGTTTTCATCATTTACCGTTTACAATAATTGATGGAGATCTTGCTGGACAAATGGTGGGAAGAAAGGGAAAACTTGATGGTGCGGATAGAACAAGAGTTAAAGATGATTTTAAGATTTTTGCTCAAATAGCGAACAATACAATAAAAGGATTTGCATCTGGCGATGAAAAGGATGCCAAACGATATTTAGAGTTCTGTAAAAATAATTTTGATTTTAATTGTCATTTCATTTCACTAAATCAACCCCCAAGTGTAGGTTTAGTCCAAAAAGATGATCTTTTCAGTGGCATATAAAAAAGCTTCTCCTCAATTTGAGAAGAAGCCTTAATACTAAATATTAATCAGCTAACGTAGCTTGCGCTGCTGCCAATCTTGCTACAGGCACTCTGAAAGGAGAACAAGAAACATAATTCAAACCTTGTTTGTAGCAGAATTCTACAGATCTGGGCTCACCACCATGTTCGCCACATATCCCAACTTTTAAATCAGGTTTTTGAATCCGACCTTGAGTAGTTGCTCTTTCTATCAGCTGGCCAACGCCTTCCTGATCTAGTACCTGGAATGGATCTTCTGATAAAATACCTTGTTTCAGATATTCTGCCATAAATTTACCCGCATCATCTCTACTGTAACCGAATGTCATTTGAGTTAAATCATTGGTTCCAAAACTGAAGAATTCTGCGGATTTGGCAATATCAGCAGCTACTAATGCCGCTCTGGGTATTTCAATCATAGTACCTACAGAATATTTAATGCTGGCTCCTGCTTCTTCAAACACTTTTTCTGCTGTTCTATCAATAGTAAGCTTCTGGCTGATAAATTCCTGTGGAGTACCCACCAGCGGAACCATAATTTCAGGAAGTACTTTAATGTTTATTTTTTGAAGATCCAGTGCAGCTTCTAAAATTGCCCGGGTTTGCATCTCTGTAATTTCAGGATAAGTAATCCCTAACCTGCAACCCCGATGTCCTAACATTGGATTGAATTCCTTTAGAGATCTTGCGATCTGTCTAAAGCGTTCAACCGGCATGTCCAGATCAGCCGCTACTTTTGCGATTTCTTCTTCTTCGCTTGGAATAAACTCATGGAGTGGCGGATCTAACAACCGTACAGTTACAGGAAGTCCTTTCATTGCCATGAATATCTTTTTGAAATCTTTTTTCTGAAATGGAAGAAGAACCGCTAAAGCTTCTCTTCTTTTTAACTCGGTCTCAGACACAATCATTTTCCGAATAGCAGTAATACGTTCTTCACCAAAAAACATATGCTCTGTACGGCATAGGCCAATACCTTCCGCACCAAATTCTCTGGCCCTAATTGCATCTTCCGGAGAATCCGCGTTTGTTCTTACCTGCATTTTTCTGAAACTATCTACCCAATTCATAAAGATTGAAAAATGTTCATCCATTTTTGGTTTTACTACTTCATTCTGTCCTAAAAACAGGTTTCCTGTAGTTCCATCTATAGATATCCAGTCTCCTTCTTTTACAGTCTCCGTACCATTTGTAAAGGATTTATTGGCATAATCAATAATTATATCGTTACAACCGGCCACGCAAGGCTTTCCCCAGCCTCTTGCAACCACTGCTGCATGGCTCGTCATTCCTCCCCTGGAGGTAAGAATACCTTGAGCCGCAGACATTCCTCCCACATCTTCCGGAGAAGTTTCAATACGTACTAATATTACTTGTTCTCCTTTTTTAGCCAGCTCTTCAGCTTTGTCTGAACTCATAACAACCCGGCCTACTGCTGCTCCGGGTGAGGCTGGAAGTCCTTTACCCAGAATTAGTGAAGCATCTATTTTACTGATATCTATTTGTGGGTGAAGTAATTGATCAAGATGTGGTGGCTCTACTAAAGATTTTACAGCCTGCCGCTTGTTAATCAGGTGTTCATGAACCATATCAACTGCAATTTTTATAGCAGCCTTACCGGTTCGTTTTCCACTTCTTGTTTGCAGGATAAAAAGCTTCCCTTTTTGAATAGTAAACTCGATGTCCTGCATATTTCCGTAATGCTTCTCTAACTTATTAGCCAGCTCATTAAGTAATTCATATGATTCCGGCATTTCCACTTTCAACTCGTCAATAGGCTTAGGTGTTCTTATCCCTGCTACAACATCTTCACCTTGCGCATTAATCAGAAACTCGCCATAAAGATGAGCATCTCCATTAGATGGATTGCGCGTAAAACAAACCCCCGTAGCACAATCATCGCCCATATTTCCATAAACCATTGCCTGAATATTTACTGCTGTTCCAAGCAAACCGGTAATATGATTTATCTGTCGGTATTTATTTGCTCTGTCACTATCCCACGAGTTGAAAACTGCGTTTACTGATAGTTCTAACTGCTCAAATGGATCGCTTGGAAACATGTATCCGGTAGCATTACGGTACACTGCCTTATATAGATTAACAAGCTCTTTTAAATCATCGGCATTGAGTTCTGTATCTTCTGTAACTCCTCTTTTTTGCTTCAATGATTCAATAGCATGTTCAAATTTATGATGAGGAATACCCATTACCACATCTCCAAACATATCAATAAAGCGTCGATAACTGTCATAAGCAAACCGTTCATTACCTGTGTGTTTTGCCAGACCGGCTACCGTATCATCGTTTAAACCAAGATTTAAAACAGTGTCCATCATCCCCGGCATAGAAACCGCAGCTCCCGACCTAACCGAAACAAGAAGTGGATTTTTAAAATCTCCAAACCCTGCTTCCATATTATTTTCAATAAATTTAACCCCTTTTTTAAGCTGCTCATTCAAACCTTTGGGCCATTGCTGCCCTTTAGATGAGTAATAATGACAGGCATCAGTAGAGATTGTTATTCCGGCCGGCACAGGCATTCCAATAGAAGACATTTCAGCCAGATTTGCTCCTTTTCCTCCTAATAACTTTTTCATGTTCCTGTTGCCTTCTGCTTCGCCTGCCCCGAAAACGAACACATGTTTATCAAACCCTTGGCTACTCATAATTTTCTCCGTTTTTTGTGAATTTAGATGAACTTATGACAGAAATATGATGATATTATGAAGAAAGTACGGATAAAATAGCCACAAATAAAAAAGGCTTCTTTCGGCAAAGAAAGAAGCCTTTTGATTTAAACTGTGAAACTTTACTCTATGTCGCCCATCAATTTACGAACTGAAGGGGCAGCTAGAAGAGCTACAATACCGCCACCTCCAACAACGAGAGCTACACTTTGAAAGAGTCCTGATGGAGCCAGCGTTTCTAGCTGTCCGGCCATTAAACCGGCCATCAAGTTACCTAAAGCTGCTGCTACGAACCATATACCCATCATTTGGCTTACACGTGTTTTCGGAGCTAGTTTGGTCATGGAAGAAAGACCTACCGGAGACAAGCAAAGCTCACCAACAGTATGCAGGAAATAGGTCACAATTAACCAAGCAGGAGAAACCAGTTCAGTAGAAGATGCATTTGCTGATCCCCATGCAAGCACAAAAAACCCGGCGGCAAGTCCAAACAAACCAAGTGCAAATTTCAATGGAATAGAAGGGTTGGCATTACGGGATGCTAACCATGTCCATAGAAATCCAAAAATTGGGGCAAAGATCACAATAAAGGTTGGATTGATAAGCTGAAGGGTACTGGCAGGAATTTCCCATCCATTTCCAACCTGGCTGAATACCCAATATAAAAAGCCGAGTAGCCCTACAGCAGATCCTATTAAAGCAACTTTTGCTACGGCCCAAAGATCTTCACGTTTTATCGCCTTAAGGACATAATATCCAATCGGTAGTGCAAGTAGAAAAGTCACGATAAGAGCTCCAAAGCCTCCCAGAAATGAGTTTGGACCAACAGATCGGTCTGTTAAGTCAGCTGCAAACAGGTTTAAAGATGAACCGGCTTGTTCAAATCCACTCCAGAAAAGAGCGGCTAAAATAAATAACCAAAAGATCACACCAAGTTTCTTTTTCTCGTCTGTGTTATGACCACCGAAAAAGATGATATATCCAAAAAATAGTAGCGTAATGATAACGGCAACAATACCCAGATTTTGGGCTAATGTTGCCAGCGCTACATCGATTGCGCCGGAACTTTGAAGAAATCCAAAGACTACTACGACTGCGATTAAAATGGAACTTATGGTATAAAAGATCTTACTCTTTCGGCTTACTTCTTCTTTTGTAAAGCTTTCGTCTAGTTCTCCAGAACCAACTAAGTACTTATCGCCTACTTTATAGGAGATTAGTCCAAGTAACATACCGAAACCGGCCAGAGAAAATCCCCAATGCCAGCTGTACCCTTCTCCTAAAAGCCCGACAAGCAATGGCCCAAGAATAGCACCAAGGTTAATTCCCATATAAAAAATCGAGAATCCGGCATCACGTCGGGCTCCGCCTTCAGGATAGATATCTCCAACCATTGAGCTTACGTTCGGTTTTAAAAGTCCGGTACCTAATACGATCAGAGCCAGACCGATAAAGAAAAAGGTAGTAGTTGGAACGGCCAAGCTGAAGTGACCGGCAGTAATTATACAACCACCTACAAAAACAGCTTTTTTCTGCCCCCAGATGTTATCAGCTACCCACCCACCAGGCAACGAAAGTACATATACAAAGAACGTATAAATTCCATAGATAGCAGTGGCTTCACCAACTCCTAATCCCATACCGGGATTATCCCCAATAGCTTCTGCGGTCATGAATAATACCAAGAGAGCGCGCATTCCATAGTAACTAAAACGCTCCCATAGTTCAGTAAAGAAAAGGGTAGATAGACCTCTTGGATGCCCAAAGAAGTCGTTAGCGGTTAATGAAGCAGATCCGCTATTTGTCTCATTTGCCATAAGAAAATTTGATTAATTAATGTTAGTCGAGAAAATCATAAAGTGAGTGATGATACCTAAACGCTTACACTGGTGCAAGAACCGATTCTATAGCTTCTTTCTGAAACTAAATTATCTGTCTATCGTGTACTGCAAAGCTAATAAAAAGAACATCTCATGGAATTATTATTTATAAGTATCGGAATCATTTTAATTCTTTTAGGTTTAGCGGGCGCTTTTTTGCCTGTTATTCCCGGACTTCCATTTAGTTATGCCGGACTTCTAGTAATTCATTTCAGTGGTGTAGTCCAATTTAGCACGTTCTTTTTAGTTGCTTGGGGAATTGTAGTTGTAACTATTTTGATTCTGGAAAATGCGCTGCCTGCCTATACTACTAAAAAATTTGGTGGAACCGTTTATGGGGTAACCGGAAGTACCATCGGGATGATTCTGGGAATACTTTTCTTTCCGCCACTTGGTTTCTTCCCTGGAACTTTGATCGGTGCTTTTGTTGGTGAAATGATTTACAAACAAGATGTTCAAGTTGCGTTTAAATCAGCATGGGGATCTTTTATTGGGTTTATAACAGGAACTGTGATAAAGGTTACCATAGCAGCGATGATTGCTTTTTCATTTTTTAGAGCGATTATTTAAAAGCTCAGATACCATCTATTTTATTAGTACCATTTTCTTGGTGGCACTACTATTTCCAATCTGGAGTTTATAAATATAGGTTTCGCTAGCTAAACCACTTGCATCAAATCTTACGGTGTAACTGCTTCTAGGTTCATCTACTAAAGTGGCGCCTAATCTTCCGCTAGTGTCGAATACTTTTAAGCTAACCTCTGCTTGTTGTGTTAATTCAAATTCAATAGTAGTTGAAGAATTAAACGGCTTTGGATAGTTTTGGGATAAAGTGAAATTTGATGAGGTCACATCATCTCGTGGAGTTGGCTCTGGTAAGTCAGTTTCAAAAGCGCCGTTTCCGTGCGAAGCTAATCGGAGTTTTCTGTTAGATCGAGAAATTACAAGCTCTATTGCAAATATAGCATCGGGGATATTTATATTTTCCCAACTTTTTCCATTGTCTAAAGATTGAAATACTCCAACTTCATTACCAACAAATATATGAGCAGGGTTTTCAGGATCAATCGTTACTGCCCAAGGTGGTACATCCGGCAAGCCTGAGCCTATATCAATCCATGAAGCTCCACCATTATTAGATCAAAACACATGAGAGCTTCCAAAGCCACCAAATGTAATATAAATATTGAGATCATTAAGCGGGTCTATTGCCAGAACAGCAGGAAAACGATCGGGTAAATTCTGCGTTATTTTTACCCAGCTATCTCCGCCGTTGTTGGTTTTATAAACATTTGGTCTGGTAGCCTTTGGGCTTGAAGCTGCATAAACGGTATTCAAATCCTGATGTGAAGCTACCATTGCAGACATCGCATTAACGTCCAGTACATTTCCATTGTTTGTTTTAATCCATCTATTTTCTGCACCTACCCATTTTATTATTTTTTCTCCTCCTAAATAAAGAGTTTTATTATCAACGAGACTAAGAATTAAAGGAGTTATAAAGTTTATTTCGTTAGTAGGGGAAAAACCATATCCTAGTGTAGCGTCATCCATGAATTGTCCTAGACCTCGTATGATTGAATTACTATTAAAATAGAATCAGAAGTCTGATCTTCAGG
>CAXBHO010000031.1:0-34851 GCA_963975485.1 uncultured Balneola sp.
TTGAACTGGCAGCCTGACCGATTTTGTTTTTACACAGAATTTGGGACTTGACCCTAAACATACGCCACTTTGTAAGTAATATAAAAGAGCAACAAGCACGTGAGATCTACTTTGACTTTTATGTAAAAAGAGGTGAGCGTAGTGAAAATCGTCTCAAAGAAGTTAAAAATATGTGTTTCTCAGGCCGATTGTCTAATCACGGATTTTGGGCTAATTTCTTTCGATTATTTCTTAGTAGTTTAGCCTATGAAATGTTTTTGCTTATAAGGGCTAAAATTAAAAATACGGCTTTTGAAAAAGCTAAGACCTGGCAAATTAGCAGTATAAGAACCTATCTTCTCAACGTCGGGGCTACTATAAAAGTGACCAAACGCCGTATCTATTATCGCTTGTCAAAAGCCTTTGTTTATAAAAATTTATTTCGAGAACTCATCACACAATAAAGGTTGTTGTTTACCCAAATCAACAACCGTGGGATAGGTATGTCTTATTGCTAAATATAGCCTGTTTCTATATCAAAATGGATAAAAAATAGGCCCAAACACTTAGATAAACCAAAGCAAAATCTAAAAACCGGTAAATTGTCATGCTAAAAAGTAGAATCTTATGACAATTCTATATACCATGAATAATGCGGGTTAAATCTTTACTCACACAAATAATGGTAGAACCTTATTTTTTATACTTTTTATTTTTACCAAAAAAGTATTAGCAAAAAAAGCCACCTCGAAAGGTGGCTTTAAATTTAATAACGAAAGATTAATCTTACTTAGAAGTTAGGATTATTATTTCTTTCTCCTGCTGTGATTGGGAAATGTTCCCAAGGAGTTGCAACTAGAACTATAGGGTTTCCAGTTTGTGCAGTACTTGGTAATGTATAGTTCTGACCACCAATTAGGTGAAAAGTATTAGTTCTCAACTGATCTAACAACCTGTTACCAGTAGCAAATAGCTCTTTGTCTCTTTCTTCAATAACAACATCTTGATCAACTACTCCAACAAATGCAGGAATAGCATGACTAGCTCTTACTTCGTTTATAAGAGTAAGCGGTGTTGATCCAGCTGAACCTACATTGGCTGAAGGATTGTCAACTAAAATCTCAGCTCTTGCCAAGTCCATTTCTTGCCATGTAACTATGTCAATCGGAGCAGTACGATCATAACCGTGGTAGTAGTAAGTAATGTTTGGAGTAAGAACTGTTTCAACAAAAGCAACTATATCAATTCTGTTTGCTTCAGTTGTATCTGCTGTAATGTAATCAGCAAAACGTTGATTTACATTAAACTGAGTACGTCCTTCACCAGCTTGACTAAACCACGCATTCTGTGATTGTTGGTTATATAAAGCTTGGAATGGAGCGTCACCGCTTTCTAATACACTACCTTGCAATACTGTAGCTGCATTAGCATAATCATTGACAGACATATAGATCTCTACTTTCAATGAATTAACGATTTTGGTTTGAGGAGCATCTGCTAAGGCAAGTGCTGCATCAAGTTTTGTTATAGCTTGTGCAATTAAATCAGCTTTAGGTATGATATCAGAGTTATCAATTGGAGCTCCTTGAACTGTTTGAGTAAGCCCAAAGTAACTTCCTAACCAGTATCTAGTCATACCACCAACTAAGTTTGCAGTATACAGCGCTTCATCTCTAACAGTAGGATCTTCAAAAGTTCCTATTTCACCAATTCTTCTGATTAAATCATCCGCTATGAAACGAGCTTCGTTAATGATTTCGTAAGGACCATCCACAGAGTTGTTGTCAAAGAGAATATCACCTTGATCTATCTGTGCAAATGTTGGGAACGTTGCTAACGAGTTACCATCAGCATCAAACTGTAGCTCATCAGATAAACCACCTGATATTACCGATAAGTTATCGAAAGCTTGAGTGAAACGTGCCATTACTCCAGTTGCCAAAAAGGGTATTTGTGATTCTGTTGTAAGTGCGTCATCCGCAATAATGTTGATTGGCGCATCTGTATTAGACACAAAATCGCTACAAGATACAAATGTAAAAGTAGCTACGAATGTGAGTAGAAATAATTTATTTAAGTTTTTCATAATGATAAAATCCTATGATTAAAATCCAATATTAAATGTTGCGAAGAAGCTTCTAGCCTGAGGAAGAGTTAAGAAATCCTGACCTCTACTACTGCTTCTAGCACCAGCAAAGTTAACTTCAGGATCTACTCCACTATACTTTGAACTCAGCCATAAATTCGTACCAGAAAATGAAATACTGGCACTTTTTACATACTGAGATAAAGGAGAGGAATTAATTAAATCATTAAAGTTATAGCTTATGCTTACTTCTCTTAGTCTAGCAAAGTCTGCTTTACTTACGTAACCAAAGTCAGAGTTTGTGTTTAACGTTGCGTATCTATTAGCAGCTGCAATATACTCAGGAGTTCCGGGAGTTAATGGAGTAATATCATCACTTGGGTCAGCATTGTTGTTGTAGAATGAACTACCTACACCAGGAGTACCTTCTAACAATCCTTGTAAAGTTTCATATTCAGCACCATTACCAAAGTTATTAGCAAAGAGTAATGTATTGTTGAAGATTGACAAACCAAGTTGATAATCAAGAAGAGCATATAGATTAAAGTTCTTCAAGAATCTTACATTCAATGAGAACGAACCTTGGTACTCAGGGTATGGTATTCCTGCAAAGATTCTTCCTTCTTCACCAGCAGCAATGTCTGCACCTGTGTAGAATCCTGTAACAGGATCAAACAATGCACCACGAATTTCTTGAGGGAAGAATGCACTTTGTGGTAACCCTTCTTGAATAGTGTTTAGATCAAAACCATCACGAATTGGCTGAGCACCACCTAAATTAGTTACTTTGTTTTCTGCGTATGAAATTAACGCAGTAAAATCTACTTGGAAGCCTCTATTGATAATTGGAGTAGCATTCAATGCAAGCTCATAACCACTTCCTTCTTTCTTACCAATATTGAATGGTGAATCAGAAGCAACTAAACCTGTTGAAGGGCTATTTTGCAAACCAATTATAGAATTCTCGGCGTTTTGGATATAGTACGTAAAATCAATTCCGTAGTTCTTGAAGAAAGAAGCTTCAAGACCAAACTCTAATTCTCTTACTCTTTCTGGCTCAATTTCTGCGTTACCAATACTTGAAGGAACTCCACCAATACCAAAACCGGAGTTAGTAGTTTGCCAAAGAAGTCTGATTCCATCATTTTGCCCAGGAAGAATACCAGTTTCACCATAAGCAACACGTAGCTTTAAGAAATCAATAGCAGAAGGAAGAACTCCTAATTTATCAACTCTAACAGCTGCACTAGCTTTAGGATAAAAGATATTTGCTGCTTGGTTACCAAATGCAGAAGCAAAATCTTGACGACCACCAACCGTTAAGAAGTAAGTTTGATCGTAATTGATCTCTTCTTGGAAGAAAATACCAGCTGATCTGTTATGACCAAATCCTTCAGAGGCCGTATTAATGATAGCTGCAGATTGTGCATCTCGTACTAATGAAGTAGAGTATTCTTGTCTTCCAATCTGTGTTGTTTGGAATTTACGATTAAAAATCTGAGTACCAATAACTGTATTAGAAGTAATCTGGTCATTTATATTAAAGGTATATGATGCATTTACATCAAAAGTAGATTGTGAATTCTGACGATTAAATACATTTTTAGACCCATCAAATCCTAAAGAGCCATATCTAAATTCAGGACTTTGGTAAGTGAAACTTCTAAGATCTGAATTATCCATCCCAGCTGACAAATTAATACTTAATCCTGTTATAGGGCGGTAGTTAAATTTGAAAGAACCCATAAAACGATTTGTTTGAGATTCATTTTCGTATGCCGCAATAGCTGCACTATCAGTGAAAGCATAAGAATTTGGAAACAACAATGTGTTACCTAACCATCCAAAGATATTATTATCGTTCTGAGGGAGGTTAACTGTGTTTAATGAAAAATTTGTAGTAGCTGAAAGAGTTATTTTTTCAGAAAGGAAAGCGTCAAAATTAGCTTGAACAGTTTGTCTTACTTGAGAATTTTGACCAACAATTCCTTCTTCATTACGGTTGTTGAAAGCTGTAAAGTATCTAAAAGACTCATTACCACCACTTATGCTAACATCATGAGATTCAATAGCACCTTGATTAATAATTGCATTAGCGTCTTTTGCACTTATGAGGTAATCTTCTTTAAGATCGACTGCTTGATCAGATATACCATTAGTATACTTATAGTTTACGTTAACAGTATTTCCACCTGGAGAAATTTCACCTTTCTTAGTAGTGATTAATACAACACCGTTTGAACCAGAAGTACCATAAAGAGCTGCAGCTGCGGGTCCTTTCAAGAAATCAACAGATTCAATTGTTTCTGGGTTAACATCAGAAAGTGTACCGTAGTTTTGTCCACCAGCACCGAAACCAGATTGAGCATTGTCAACTCTTATGCCATCAATATAAATTACTGGTTGACCATTTCCATTTAATCCACCACCTGAGCGAACTAAGAAACGAATACCACCACCAACGGTACCAGAAGCTGGTTGTACAGAAACACCCGCAACTTTCGATGTTAATAACTGAGATACTGAGTTATAAGAATTTTTTTCTGTTAATTCAGCAGCGTTTATACGCGAAATTGCAACTTCAGATACTGCCTTAGATGATCTTGAAGCAATACCTGTTACAACAATATCTTCAAGTCCAAGAATATCTTCAGACAATGAAAAGTCAACAGTAACGATGCCTGAACCAACACTTACGGAAGATCTAACTTCCTTGAAACCAATAAACTTTGCAATCAAGGTGTAATCACCAGCTGTTACATTATTAATGGTATATATTCCGTTAGCGCCTGCTGCGCCACCCTGAGAAGGGTTAGATTGTATAATTACTGTTGCGCCTGTAAGAGGCTCCCCAGTTTTTGCATCAGTAATTTTACCAGTAATAGTACCTGACTGTGCAGCCACATAAAATGGTAAAAACAAAGCTAATGCAAGTAATTGTAGCTTTTTAAACATACTAGCCTTTATTTTTTATTATAATTAGTAGCAATCACGTGATGATTGCATGATGATATGCTAATATGGAAAGAATGAAACTTAATTACAAGATTTTATAATGTATTTAATTCAATAGTGTCCTAAAGGCTACTTTTTATTTTGAGGTGCTGGGGAGGCGGAGAGGTTGTATATTTATAGATGGAACATGAGCAAACGATTAACAAACAAGTACTAGCCTTGGTTATTCCTTGCGGGATTCTTGAGCGCTTTGAACTCCGCGGAGTCTCCCCGAACAAAGAGGCAATTGAACTTCGCCTCCACGAGCGAAAAGATCTTATTCCGGCTTTGCTGGAAACAGAGGATGTGGTATTGGATGGATTCTGTAATCCTGTTGAACTACAGAGTTTTCCCTTACAAGGAAAAGCGATGTTCATCCAGCTATTTCGGCAACGATGGAAGTGGAGGGAAGCCCGCAACCATGTGTCAAACACCTTGGAATTGCAACAAAAAAGTAGACGGTGAGTTAAGACACTCATGCGGCTTGGTTGTGTGTTTTTTTTAACCTCGTTCCGTAGCTCTGCTGCGGAATGCCACGTTTTAATTTGTTTAGGATGAAAACCTTCTTGCCAAACTTTATAGGAACTATCGGGGTGGGAAGAAGGTGCTTGTAAGCGTCGAAGAAGTAGCGTTCGATTACGATCTGTAAGATAATCAATAATTCTTCGAGCGGTAAATGATTTAAACTTTCTTAACACGGAAGACAAATTATCCCCTTCTAAAATACAATGGAAACTTGACTGCATTAACACATAGGCATAAAGCTGGATTCCATGTTCCTTTTTCATATAACCCAGACTGTCTAACACAACATCAGCTATCTCAGGATCAGCGAACAGGGCTATTCCTTTTGAAAATGAACAGGTGATAAAGTATGGATAGTGTTCTTCATATATTTTATATCTACTACGTCCCATACTTGGTAAGACAGTTTTAGCAGGTATTCCTTACAAAAAATATTAACAACGGAAGCAGAGCTTCTGGTGGGCGTTCCGCAGCGGAGCTACGGAACGAGGGGAAACATGTACTTGAATTTAGATCCATTTATGAGTGTACACAGAAAGAGGCTGCTAGAAAACGATTTATAAGGTGGGGAGAAGATACTTTTAGTAAGGAGTTGAAAACATTTTACACTACTGCAAATACCGTAAATGCCAACTTTGAGAACATATTGAACTTTTTTAATAATAGAAATACAAACGCCAATGCAGAGTCTTTCAATGCAAAATTAAAACTCTTCAGAGCCAATTTAAGAGGCGTAACAGATACCACTTTTTTCCTCTTCAGATTACATAAATTATTTGCCTAATCCCCGTAAATTTTATGTGTCCCGAAAAAAGTACAAAAATGGCTTGATGAAGAATACCCTGCCATCAAAGAACGAGCTAAAAAAGAGGTCGCTGAAATTCATTGGGGAGATGAAACAGGGGTAAGAAACGCAAACCAACACGGGCGTTCATACGCCCCAAAAGGCAAAACTCCCGTAAAGAAGCATACCGCGAAACGCTTTTCGGTCAATATGGTATCTACGGTAACAAATCAAGGACAAATGATAAAGCGTTTGAAAATAAAGCTGTTCAGGTGACCGCTCTTTGTAAATTTTTTGAAGCTCTACAGACAAAAGTTCTTTTGCGTCTGAATTGGCTTCAGAATTATCCCATATTTAATTAAACCAAGCCTCAAGCCTTTGTACATTTTCATCATCTGTAAACAGGTGGTTCATTTCATGATCTTTGGATGCAATAATTCCCAGTCCTGAACTTGTTAAAGTCGAAGAACCATTTATAACCGTATGATCCCCGTCGTCATTAACCACCTCATAATGATTAGCATTAAGAGAGTCATGCGAATACTTAATATCAGCTACATTTTTTAGCCACTCATCAAATTGCTTGGCTATTGCTTGAGCCAATAGTTTGTTTCTGTTTTCTCTATCCTGAACACCGCCCAAGAGTGGTGATATCTCTCCCATTTCTTCTGGAAACATTTCACTTTGAGACAATAGAAGTTTCAGTGAGGACACATCTTTTAGCTTTCCCTGCAATGCGAGATATGCAAAAAGTGATAACTGTCGTGTTATAAATTTTAAGTCTGCTCCTTTACTGATTGCTTCAGTTAGAGCATCAATCACTCGACCATTTTCTCTGTTATCAATAACCATTCTTTTACCTGCTTTAACTGGGTTTCTGTTTAGCTTCTTACAAATTTCAATAAAGGTTCATAATCGTGCCCATCTGCCAACCTTAAAGCTTGAATGTAATTTGCCCTTACATCACCCTCTTCAATTAAATTACCTGATCCCCAAGTAAAAGGTTCTTGGCTCAATACCTTTTCAAGTAATACGTCCGTCATAACTCTTGCATGACGTCCGTTACCATTTGGAAATAGATGAATGAATACTAACCTGTGATGAAAACGTGTTGCAATTTCATCTGCTGAATAAGTTTCATTGTCTATCCAGAAATGAATATCATCGAGCAACTGCCGAAAGCGTACCGAAATCTGCGACCAATCAACTCCAATATTTTTATCGGATCGTCGATATGTTCCTGCCCATGCCCAGACTTTACCGAACATCTCTATATGAAGTCTACGTATGAAATCTTCACTTAAAATATCTTTTTGGCGTGCACGATTTAACCAACTGTAGGCATCCGTGATGTTCCTTTGTTCCCATTCATTTAGTTCTTCGCGAGTACTAATATAAGGAATGAGTAAACCTTGCTTCTCATCCTCATCAATCGGTGTTGCGCCTTCTGGATAATCAAACATTTACTGATCCCAAAAATTCTTAGGCTCTTCGATCAGAATTTTATCAATCAAATCATTAAGTGCTTCTTCTTGTTCTTTTCCCGAGACTCCTTGAAGCTCCAGTTTCATGGAATGGTCTATACGGCTTAATCTCTTCTTGGCAATCTTTCTGGCTTGGTCTCGCACCATCTCTTCAAGTTCTTGTTCTGGCACAAAGCCATAGACAAACTTTACGCCTAATCCATCAGCCATCTTTTGAAGGGTTGAGAGCTTTACATCACCATTTACTTCAGCCTGCTCTATTCGATAAATACGTGGTCTATCAAGCCCAACACGACCACCTAATTCTTCTAAGGTCATACCAAGCCCTTCACGAATAGCATTTACCCACCCACCCGAAGGCGCTGGCATTTTTAGCAGAGGTTTTAGCTTCTTGAGTTTCTTATCAAGCTGTTTTCGTATCAGCTTTTTATCCCAATAGTTCATAATTGTACCTTTTCGTGGTTTTAAAGCATATTTATTGATATTTACAACAACACTATACTATCATAAGTTGTCATAAATGACAACAAAATATACAAAATGTTGTCAATTTAAACAACAAATACACAATCAATGTTGTCATATTTGACAACACATAGTCAACTTCGGTTACTATACTGGGTGTATGAAACACTAAAGGATCAATAGGTAAAAAGCCTTAATGCACGCAGGAAAAGATGAATTTGTTGTACCTATGTTGTACCCCAAATAAAAAAGCCCTCGAAAAGAGGGCTTTAAGTAGTGGCGGGGACAGGATTCGAACCTGCGACCTTCGGGTTATGAGCCCGACGAGCTACCAGCTGCTCCACCCCGCAATTTGGACTTCAAATATACGCTTTATTATCGGTTATTATCAACCTTTTTTTTTGAGTTTTTCGCAAAGCTTGTCCTACTATTTTTTATCTTCAGTAAAACTTAAAAATTTTTTTATGATATCATCAAAAGACGCTATAAAATTGGAAGATCAATATGGTGCGCATAACTACCACCCCCTTCCTGTTGTATTAGAAAAAGGAAAAGGTGTATATGTTTGGGACCCGGAAGGAAATAAGTACTTCGATTTTTTATCTGCTTACTCAGCTGTAAACCAAGGTCACTGTCATCCAAAAATCACCCAAGCTTTAGTAGATCAAGCCGGTAAACTCACACTTACTTCTCGCGCGTTTTATAATAATGTACTGGGTGAGTACGAGAAGTATATGAGTGAATATTTTGGCTTTGATAAACTACTACCAATGAATACAGGCGCCGAGGGTGTTGAAACAGCCATTAAAGTGTGTAGGAAATGGGCTTATGAAAAGAAAGGCATTCCTGAGAACGAAGCACAAATCATTGTTTGTGAGAACAATTTTCATGGACGCACCACAACGGTTATTTCATTTTCTAATGACCCTGACGCAAGAAAGAATTTTGGACCTTATACGCCGGGATTTATTAAAATTCCTTACAACGATCTTGACGCTCTTAAAAAAGCTCTTAAGCAATCGAATGTTGCAGGTTTTTTGGTAGAACCTATTCAGGGTGAAGCAGGAGTCGTTGTTCCGGATAGTAATTATATATCTGAGTCTGCCCGCCTTTGCAAAGAAGCCAATACTCTTTTCATCGCAGACGAGATTCAAACCGGTATTGCTCGAACAGGCGGTCTTCTTGCTGTTTGTGGAGATTGTGACTGTTCCGGACACTGTGAAAGACAATCCACTTATACTAAGCCTGATATCCTGATCCTTGGCAAAGCTCTTTCTGGCGGGGCCTATCCTGTCTCAGCAATTTTAGCTGATAACAAAATAATGGATGTAATTAAACCGGGACAACACGGATCTACCTATGGGGGAAATCCGCTTGGGTGCAAAGTTGCAATGACAGCTCTTGAAGTAGTTGATGATGAACATCTTGCCCAAAATGCACGTGAACTTGGAAAATTATTCCGTTCAGAAATGCAGAAGATCATCGACTCTACTGATTTATTCGTGAAAGTACGGGGAAAAGGACTTTTAAACGCTGTTATAATAAATGACACACCTGATAGTGATACTGCCTGGAGGTTTTGTTTGGAATTAAAAGAAAACGGTTTGCTTGCAAAGCCAACTCATGGAAACATCATTCGATTTGCTCCTCCATTAGTAATGACTGAGGCTCAATTATTGCAATGCGTAGCTATCATTCGCAAAACAGCTCAAAATTTTACCAAATAATGCTTTAAACAGTTTAAAAGTATTGGGGATATTTTCCAGTTTCACTAGCTTATCCAAAATTAAAATTTAACCTGGTTTTGGATGACAAACGAAAACACAATTGAGCCTAAAGAAGTTAGAAAAGTACTTGGAAAGCATTTATTAACGGATGGCTTTGACATGGTACTCGATCTTGAAAAAAGTAAAGGAGCGTATCTCCATGATTCTAAATCCGGAAGGGACTATTTAGATTTCTTTACTTTTTTTGCTTCTAATCCTTTGGGAATGAATCATCCAAAAATTGCCGGCGATTCAGACTTTGTAGCAATGTTAGGAAGAACGGCGATTAATAAGCCATCTAATTCGGATATTTATACCGAAGAATTAGCCAGCTTTATGCAGTCATTCAGCAGAGTTGCAGTTCCAAAGCACCTCCCCCACTCCTTTTTTATATCTGGTGGAGCATTGGCTGTGGAAAATGCCATGAAAGTTGCCTTTGACTGGAAAGTTCAAAAGAATTTCCAAAAAGGATATCGTCATGAAGTGGGACATAAAGTGCTTCATTTTGAAAAAGCATTTCATGGTCGTTCCGGATACACACTTTCCGTTACTAATACTATCCCGAACAAGGTAAAGTATTTCCCAAAATTTGATTGGCCAAGAGTTATAAGTCCTGCCACTCATTTTCCTGAAACTCCGGAATCTTTAAAATCAGTAATTGCGGAAGAGAAGCTTGCGGTAGCACAAGCTGAACGTTTCTTTGAAATATATAAAGATGATATTGCATGTATTCTGATTGAGCCAATTCAAGGTGAAGGCGGTGATCGCCATTTCAGACTCGAATTCCATCAAGCGTTAAGAAACCTTGCTGATAAGCATGAAGCACTACTTATATATGATGAAGTACAAACCGGAGTTGGAATGACCGGGAAATTCTGGGCTCATGAGCATTATGTGAAGCCCGATATTCTTGCCTTCGGGAAAAAAGCACAAGTTTGCGGAATTCTAGCAGGTCCCAGAGTCGATGAGGTAGAAACAAATTGCTTTCACGTTTCATCCAGAATTAATTCCACTTGGGGCGGTAATTTGGTTGATATGGTTCGTTTTGGAAGAATTCTTGACATAATTGAAGAAGACAAGTTAGTTGCTAATGCCGCTAAGGTTGGAGAACACTTACTTTCAAAGCTGGAAACTATGGCTAATGATCATGAACATTTATCCAATCCAAGAGGAAAGGGATTGTTTTGTTCTATTGATCTTCTGGATACACATTCTCGTGATACTGTGATCAAACATTGTATTGAGAATGGCTTAATGATTTTAGCATGCGGCCCAAACACCGTTCGTTTCCGTCCACCATTGACTATCACTACTGAACAAATAGACGAAGGTTTGGATATTCTTGAAAAAGCTTATAAAACAGCTTTAGATAAATGCCCGATAGCCAGTTAACTTCTCGGTAAGAAACAGAACTTCAAGGTACGTGTATGGACGCGATTAATCGCGTCCATACACGTTTAGTATAAAAATGAAACTCACACTAACTGATGGCTTTCAGGCTGAATAACTACTTCGTTCATAACAGAACCTGAAGGTTGATTTACGGCATAGAAAACTGCTTCTGCTACTTCTTCCGTAGTAAGCATCATCTCTTTCTTAACTTTCATATCGACACGATCATCCTCCCAGAAAGCTGTATCCACTCCACCTAAATAGAACAAAGAGTATTTTGTTTTACCTCGTCGTTGTTCTTCAATCAGAGATTTTGCGAACCCCTGAATTGCAAATTTAGAAGCTACATATACCGAAGCATTTTTCATTACATATTTCCCCATAGTACCGGGAAAGAATACTACGTTTGTGGTATCATCGGTGTTCATGTGCTTCATCACCGTTTGAGTAACCAGAAAAGTTCCATACACATTTACATTGATCACTTCTTGGGCATCTTTGGGATCGATATCCATAAACGGCTTGATGAGTCCCTGACCAAAGGCATTGATCAATACATCAATTTTACTCAGATTTTCTTCAATTTCTTTCGCCATGTGCGATACTGAAGTTTGATCTGTGGCTTCCACTTGTATGGCAAAAGCCTCTCCTCCGCTATCGTTGATTTCCTTGGCTACTTCTTCAGCTTTTGATTTATTCCGGGCAGCAAGAATTACTTTAGCCCCTTCTTTAGCAAATCTTTTTGCTGATGCAGATCCAATTCCGCCTGAGCCACCTACGATGAGTACGATCTTATCTTTCATTTTTAGTCTATCTTTCTTGATGAATAGTCAGATAGCTAAATGAGAGATGAGCGGGTTTTCGTTCCAGATTTATAAAAATTCAACCTTTTAGAAATTAGATATTACGAGCAGAATATGACTAAGATGTATAGTCATCTCCACGCGTATGCAGGAGATCCGGATTTAGTTTGTAATCAAAAAACTTAATCTGTGTGTACTTTTTTTGTAAGGAATGTAGTCTGAAATAGTCCTACCTAAGTGTGAAAGAAGGCTATATGTACATATTGTCTAACTCAAAAAGAATCGCTCTATCCATTGGTGTCTCCAGTGATCTTGTGAATAGAACATTCAATCATAAGAAAAATCAGGGTTCCTTGTTTTCGACAAAGTTTAGAGCTCATTTTTTGTTGTATTATGAAATGCATCAAAACATGTATGAAGCTATACGAAGAGAGTAACAAATAAAAAGATGGAACAGGGAATGGAAATTGAAATTGAATCTGATACGATCAGCAAATCCAGAAATGAAAGATTTATGGAAAGAAGTTTTACCACACGGAAGATTTCATTTCTAATAAAGCTTCATTGTAATTACCCTTAAAATAAGATCGATTCGATTAGTTTAATCCAGATCTCGGGCATACGCCGCGAGATGACCTATTAGCTTTATCGGGACTTCAACAAAATGGCTAATCTATATAAAGAAGCTCCGTGTTATCCTAAATCTTATGTCCTAAATCTTAAATCTATATATCTATTAACCCATAATCCTCGGAAGAACGCCTTCGTAAATCTCAGACATTTCTTCAACGTCTAAACTTCCTATCTCTTCGATGACCATTTTCTTGTCTCCGGATACCGTACCCAATACATTCGTTGGTACTTTATTTTCACCAAAATGAGCTAGTGTAAACCCAATGTTCAGATGTCGTAAAACACCTGTCAGATTTTAAACTAAATAGTTTACGAAAACTACAATAGCCTAAAAACCTAACACCCTGAGTTCCCACAAAATGATGCCCTCGGCAGCTTCTCAAGTCAGACAAGGGGTTGCAACCCCTTGTCTGACTTGAGAAGCATTGAGTTCATCGATCTGTTCCTCCTTCCAATAGATTTGACACAGCTTTTCTAATTCAGGTTGACAGGGCTACGACAATTCATAACTGACGCTACACTAGGTGCAATCGGTTAAATCCTTTTTTCAGGAAATAGTAAGTGTCTTTCTTTCCTGAAGAGGCATAAGGCAAATGAAACAACTTGAATGACGAAAAGCCGGCTTCCAGAACTGTTCGTTCTAAGGTCTTTGGAGTGAAAAAACTTCGATGATATAACGGATGATTTCCTCCCTCCCGTTTCTTTCCCAAAAGTTGGAATTTAATGCTGTTCCAATTCGGCACTTCCCCAAATATCATTCCATTATCTTTCAGCTTTTGGTGCACCTTTTTTAGTTCAGCAACAGGATCTAAAAAGTGCTCCAGTACATGCCATAAGGTGATTACTTCAAAGTTCTGATCTAATTCTGTCACTGTATTAGTAGAAGCCGTTAACTTCAGTTCATCTTTTATAAATGTTACCGCCTTGTTAGAAACATCAATTCCCCGCGGGTCAAAACCATGCTCTTTTGCTGTGAGCATAAACGCTCCCGATCCACATCCAATATCGAGCAGATTACCTTCCTTTTTACAATCACGGATCTTCTTTACTCTCTACTGATTGATATGCCAAAGTGCTTTTAGAGAATCATCTTGTCCGGTTTCAGAATAATCATCCTGAGAAAACCCCGTCCATTCATGATAGTTCTCGTATAAAACGCTTTCATCGGGAATATCTTTTAGGTAGATGAAATTGCAATCGGAACATTGAACTACATCCATTCCATCTGTAGTAAGTATAGTATCTTTTGAATCAGAAGAACAGATTGGCCAGGATAGACGGGTCGTCATAAATTACATCGGATTTACTTCGCCACCTTGTGGCATCAAATCAATTTCTTCTGCTACACTTTGAACGCTTAACTCAGATAATGATACGATCAATTTTCCCACATCTTCGGGATCAATCAGTTTTTTGGGATCAACATCCACATCTTTCCATGAAGTGGAATAGGTTTGTCCCAAATTAATAGCAGACACAGCAATGTTCGTCTCCATCAATTCCTTTCTCAGAGACCGTGTGTAACCCAATAAAGCATGTTTGCTCATCGTGTATGCTCCACTATCTCCATAGCCTTTTAAGGAAGCCTGAGAGCAAATATTTACGATTAGCCCTCTTTCTTTTTGCTTGAGAGTTGGCAATACATGCTTTGTGAGATTAAAGGTAGAAAAGGTGTTCAGTTTGTATTGCTTGTCGAATTCCTCGGAGGAAGTTTCGCTAAGGTTTTTAAATAGAAATACACCGGCATTATTCACCAAAATACCCGGATTTAATTTCTTAACATCAATGGCAGCAACTTCTTCTTCCGAAGTCAAATCGACTGAAATCGTAGTTACTTCAGAAGCTCCCCAATCCAAACACTGCTTTTTGGCTTTGTCCAGATCACTTACATTTCTTGCTATCAAAACCAATGGTCTTGAAGTCTTTTCAGCAAACATCTTAGCGATAGAAAGCCCAATGCCTTTGCTTCCTCCTGTTATAAGTACGGAAGTTTGTTCAAAGCTCATTATGGAACCTTTAGGAATTTATGAGTCTGCAAGCTGATTCCCCATTTCGGATGCTCTTTCACATATTCTACAATAAGTGGAATTGATTTAGGAGTATCCCATTCCGGTTGAAGTAACAGTGTTGTTCCTTCGGGACATTTTTTGGCATTTTCTTCAGCCCACACCAAATCTTTGTTGGTGAGCACCACTACTTTCAGTTCATCTACAAATTCAAAGATCTCTTCGGTTGGTTTTTTGAATCTCTTTGGCGAAAGCGTGATCCAGTCCAGTTCACCGGTTAATGGTGAAGATCCACTGGTTTCGATATGAATTTTTACTCCCAAAGTGTGCAACGCTTTTGTAAGCGGGTACAGATCGTGCATCAATGGTTCGCCACCGGTAATAACCACAAACGGAGTGGCGCTTTCTTTTACCGCATCTACAAGTTCTGAAACTTTCATGGTTGGGTGGTCTTCTTCTTCCCAACTTTCTTTTACATCACACCACCAGCAGTTTACATCACAGCCCGCCGTTCTTATAAAATAAGACGCACGACCGGAATGAGCTCCTTCTCCTTGAATAGTATAAAAATGCTCAACGATTGGATATTCGACTGCGAGTATTTCATCCTCATCGTTCATAAAAGCAATTGATTGCTTGTTCATAATCTCTACTGTGATACTTTAGCTAAAACTAAATGAGTTATTTCTGTTGGTCTTAGATAACTGATTTATAAAATACGGTTAAAACTAACCAGAAGAAACAAACGATGGATCATCCTTGAAATGTTAGATAATTCGTTGACGGTTTTTCTTTAAACTATCTCGAAAACCTAAACTTAGGTCATTCCGAATTTATTTCTCCAAAGGAGTCCTATGGGCGGGATTTTTGTGAGGAACCAATGCTATTAGCTAAGTAACCGTTTAGTTTTTCTTTAGACAATGAACTAAATCCCCACTCTAGGTTAATACCTTTCTAAATTTTGTATTCAAATAGCTATCTGCCTGAAATTGTGGATGAAATTCGATGTGTTATAGTCCTTGAATCGTCCGCAGATAAAAGAGCTTAATCTTTGATAAGTATAAATATTTAGCATTTAGCATCGATTCCTCACAAACACCCCGAATGAAGACCGGTATGCCCCGGACTTCATTAGCCCCTCTAAAAGAGGGGAACTTTCAGAGCATCTAAAAAAAGCAATACAACTTAATCGGGAGTAATTCCCCTCTCACAGAGGGGATGATTCAATTGCGTTTAGCGGTTGAATCCGGGGTGTCCGTGAAGACGCTGGCTACAATACGGTCTCATTTTTCGTCAACGAATTACATAACATCTACAGATGACCCTATACCTTTAACTTGAATTAAAACTCTTAACGAATTACCTGACATTTACAGGGATGACCCAACTAAAACTATCACTCATTTTTATCGGTGTATTCTACCCAACAAGTTTCCGTTTCCCACACGGTGATTTTCAATTCTATCCCCTCAGGAATTCTCTTCATTGTTTCCTGATGGATATATTCAGCAATTCGTTCAGCTGTAGTGTTCACTTCCATCAGATCATTTAAAAATCCATGATCTAAACCACCTTTATCTGCATCTTTTGCCGCCCATTTCAATTCTTTGAAATCACACACCATATCGTCTGTGTTCAAATAAGCAGAAGGATTTAGTTTATTTGATTTAGCTGATACTTTAACTTTATAGGAATGACCGTGCATACGCCCACATTTACCATTATAGCCATCTATAAAATGAGCAGCATCAAATTTGAATTCTGTATGTAATGTCCAGGTCGGCATGTAATCTTAAAAACTTATCTTAGAATTGAACATAAAAAAAGCTCACTATTTTGTGAGCCTCATAAAAATACGGGTTTTTTAAGAGAATTACTTTATTCGCTTGATGGAACATCCTTCCGGAGCAGTCTTGCTAATTTTAATACTATTTCCGCTTATCATAGCCTGAAGTGCATCTTCTAAATATTTATTCTTAACCTGTGAAGCGCTATTTGGGTTATCATCAATGCTGCCTTTGTAGATCAATTTCATATCTGCGCTAAACAGGAATACTTCAGGTGTTTTTGTAGCCCCAAAAGCATCCGCAATTTTATGATCTTTATCTAACGCATAACTGAAATTATATGATTGTTTGGTGGAGCGTTTCTTCATATCACTAATCGACTCTCCTCTTTCTCTGATTCTTTCATTCGGATTAAGAGCGATCACCCCAACATTACTAAGACGTGCCGTAGTCGCAATTGATTTCATCCGATCTTCCCATCTTGAAACTAACGGGCAGGTATTGCTTAAAAAAATAACTAACAGACCTTTTTCTTCAGTAGATTGTGAAAGAGTTAATGACCTTCCATTCACATCCTCAACAGATTCATTTAACATTGGAGCAGTTGCTCCTAGAGTAAGTGATTTTTGTGCTTTTAAAGCGGTGGCAAATAACAGAAGTAAAACAGTGAAAACTATAATTGTTGGTTTGAGTCTCATGAACAAAAATAGGTATTATTTTTGATAATTATAATTCCTTAAATGGATTCCAAAAATGCTTCTCTATGTGAACCGTATATTCTGCTTTAAATTCTATTCCTTCCTGCTCCAATCTTTCGCGCATCGAATCATCTTCGAAAAAAGCCCTGCCTGTTAATTGTCCCAATCTATTTAGCACTCTGTGTGCAGGAATGTGATATCCGAGTTCAATAGGATTGTAATTATTGAGCGCATATCCAACCATTCTGGCTCCGGATTCAACGCCAAGATATTTTGAAATTATTCCGTAAGAAGTAACTCTGCCTTCAGGTATAAGAGCCACTATTTCGTACACACGTTGGTAAAAATCTTTGGTAGATGGTTTCATACCGAATTAATTTAGATCAAAGAGCGAACGAGCCGTTTTTGAGGTTTTATCAACAATTTCATCCAGGCTAAGATCAAAAATTTCTGCTAGTTTTTCTGCCGTAAATTTCATGAAAGCCGGTTCATTTCGCTTACCTCTTTTTGGAGTTGGTGACAAATAAGGCGCGTCTGTTTCCAAAACCATTTTCTCAAGTGGTAGTTCAACAACAGTTTTATCCACTCCTCCATTTTTGAAAGTAACAACACCGCCAATCCCTAAATGCAGTCCAAGTTCAATGGCGCGTTTACCCTCTTCAACCGTTCCATTAAAACAATGCCAAATACCATTTAAACTCCCATCTTGTTCTTGCTCAATAATATGAAGAAGATCTTCTGTGCTTTCTCTGTTGTGAAGAACAATGGGCTTGTTTACTTTTTTTGCCACTCTGCAATGAGCATGTAAACTCAACTTCTGTTCGGTAACAAAATCTTTACTCCAATAATAATCCAAACCTGTTTCACCAACGCCGATTATTTCATTTTGTGAACAAAGTTCGAGTAATTCATTTTCCAACCCACTAGCAAGTTTCTTTACATCACATGGATGTAATCCGACCATTTTATAAAAATCAATTTCATTAAAACTCAGAGAGTCCATCTGCTTTAGTGAATCGAAATCTATAGCAGGCATTAGTATTGATGCAATTCCGGCTTTTTTTGCTCTTTGAAGTACTTCTTCCCTGTCTTCATCAAAGTCTTTTAGATAAATATGAGAATGAGTATCAATCATAAATGAAATTCAAAATAAAATCTAGTATCTAATCCAGTTTTTGTCTTCTAACCACTGAATTAAAGCGGGTAGAAAAGTCAGGGATGTCAGTAGCGTCATTCCGATACCTATTACTGCCATTACCCCCAATGATTGCAATCCTGGATGATTAGTGAAAAGAAGTCCGGCAAAACCAAGCATCGTAGTAATAGATCCCATTGAAATATGTTGTCCCGTACTCGAAAGCACTTCCCACATAGAATTTCTTCCTTCGTCTCGGTAGCGATGCGCTAAATGAACTCCACTATCCTCACCAATTCCAAGAATTGCGGGAAGAACTACCAGATTATAGAAATTGAATTGAAGTCCGAAGATCATCATAATTCCGAATAGCCATAGTAACCCAACAATTAATGGGAGCATCGAAATAGCCGACCATCTGAATGAGCGGAAAGTAAAAATCATAAAGAGGTAGATAATTATAAAGGTAGCCCCAACCATGTATGGACTTTCGGTACGCATCAAATCAAGCATGGAAGCTGCTACAATGGATGTACTGGCTGCATAATAGGTTTTCCCGTTTTCGATGGTTACAGCTCCAATATCATCTTTAAAAGCAATAGATTTTCTTCCATCTGACAAACCCACCGAAGGATAAATGATCACAAATCGACCAACTTCACCATCCTTTGTTATGAATCTTGATTTTAAATAGGGAGGAATCTGATCAATAGTTAAGGGCTTTGTGGTTTGTGCTGCTCGTCGAAGTTTATCTAAATCTTCATCTTTTTTATTTCTAATGAAGGTATTATCAAGCAACTCTCTGACTCTGGCTATTTTTTGAAGCTTATCTTCAACTTCTTGTTCGGTAGATGGGAATCTATCCTGTAAAGACTCTATGCTTTGAATAGTTGGAGACGTTGTATCAGACTTCATTTTCTGCTTTAATACCCTCACCAAACTCTCAACTTCCTCATCTGATTCAGCAATAATGTACGCCGGATTTCTTTTATCTGAATTTCCAACTTGTCCTGCTACTGCTCTGAATTTTTCATAGTCAGGAAATTTGGGCTCCAGTTTTCCAAAATCATATTGAAAACTCAGATTGCCACTAAATCCTATTACGACAGCAGAGATTACCAATCCCAAAACAACAATCACTCGTGAAAACGGATATTTCTTATTTTGAAATGAATGCGTATCCGATTCATTTTTTGAAAATAATACCCAGTTAAATCGCTCAAAAATTACTAAGAGTGATGGCAACACATAAAGCATAGAAAAAAGAGTCAGCATTATTCCTGTTCCTGAAATAAAACCGAATTCAGAAAATCCACGAAAATCTGCAAACATAAGAACATAAAGGGCGGCAGCGGTAGTAAAAGCACTTACAAAAATTGCTTCGCCTGTTTTTTCATTGGTCGTTAGAATGGCCTCTTCAACACTTAAGCCTGATGAGCGCAATTCTATATATCTAGCGTAATAATGAATTCCATAATCGATGCCCAATCCGAATAAAATCACAAACAGAACGGAGGTCATCGTATTAAGTATACCTAAATAAAAGTAGGTAATTCCAAAAGTCCACACCAAACTCATTATCAATGGAAAACCGATAATAAGAACAGGAATCGGCATTCTGATTACATGACTCCAAATACCATGATGTAAATCTTCATTTTTACCTCTTCGATAATGGATGTATTTCTTAATAAAAAAGTAGAACATCACTAAAAGAATTACACTAGATATACCTGTGGCAAAACTGCCTAGCACATCATTCATGATGGATGTTAACTCTTCTAAATGCCTTTTCAATCTTCCCCCAAATTGCACTTCCATTTCCGGGTGATAGGAAGCCGGATTCATTGCTGCTAACAATGAATCGTATTTTGCGAACATGTCTTCTAAATACTTAGTATCACTTTTAGCGCCTGTTGGATAGAACTTAACCACCATGATAGTGCTATCCTCGTTTATAGGATATTCAGATGGGACTAATACATCGTAACTCTCTTTAAAATTTTCTGCTTTGTTTTCTTCAGGGCTTGAAGCCTCATCTTCATCCTCTTCAAAATCGATAAAGAAAGGGTTGGCTTCTTCTCGTGCAGTTTCTATTTCTTTTTGTAGCCAATCGGTTACCTCATCAAGCTCCTCATCGTTTGCTAAATAGAGGGCATTATCTTTTATGATTTCGGTTTCTTTCTGAAACTCAGCTCTCTTAAAAAACTTATCATTATACCTTGGATAGAATAATTCCAGCGTTTTTGGAATAAGATCTTCAGCAAATCTTTTATTGGCTTCGAAACTCGGTGAATTTATAGCAACCTGCATTTCTGTTTCGCCACCAACCGTATTTTTTAACTTCTCAAGAGCTAACACATTAGGATTATCTGCCGGAAGAAGATTTGCAATATCAGTATCTACTTTTAATTGAATAGAATAATAGCCGCCTATAATTGCTAATAATAAACTAACACCAAGCACAACAAAAGGATGCTTGATATTCAATTTTAGCAATGGCTGAAAAAACCGAAGAATTTGTTTCATGTAGTAATAGCCGAAATTTCTTTAAGAACGTAATTTACCGAAAAGATCACTCAATATTGAACAGATTTTAAAATCACAGCCTTAACTTTTTTAGTACCGGAAAGTCCATACATAATTTATAATTGATATTTGAATCCTGCTTCAAACATTCCAACTATTCGGTTTGAAGATCTGCCTTCAATATTTCTAAAATTGTCAACACGGTTATAGCCTATATCCATCTTTAGCCAAAAATAATGCGCCGGGCTATAAAAGCTTTTCAGCCCAAATCGTGTAGTTGTTTCCACAGTACCAGTAAGAACGTTTTCAAATGGATCCCCATTGGGGTAGGCACTATCAAAAGTCTGGTTTATTATTTGTTCGCCTTGCTTCAGCATTCCTATATATGGTGATAGTAAAAGTCCTTTAACTTTCAAATCAGCGTAATATTCTAATCCTATTTCAGTAAATACATAATCGTTAAAGTCCGTTGCAATTCCTCGATCTAAATAAATATATCTTCCTTCTGCCTGATCCGTATTGTATGACTGATAGCTTATCAGTTCAAAATCCCAATTTATCGCTAAAGGCTTTCGTTTAAATTGATATGAAGAGTTAAGAATTGCACTAAAATTTGAGCGTTCTGTAATACCTCTCTCCACTCTGTTAAAAATTAAATCATCAAGCATAAAATCGATATTTACAGTAAAGCCATCTTTATTAAACCATAGATTTGTACCTAATAATAGATTCTCTACCTGATCTTTTGGAGTTGCGGCTTCTAAAAAGAAAAAAACAAATGACGGTACTAAATATTTTGGTTCGGGGTTTACGTTACTCCCTGAATAGAGAATAGCTTCTTTTAGTGCAATGGAGAAATAATCAGATACTTTCCAGTCAAGCCTCTTTAAGCTTAAATATCTTCTTTTGGCTAATGGATCTCCTGCCGTAGAGCCTCTGTAAACATCATCACCACTAATATTATCTAAGAAACCGTGCAATACTGTAAAGGATATTTTTTCAGTGCCGATGGTATAAGTAAACTTATCAAATGTTGGTTTGTTACCAGAAACAAATGTTGCTTTTTTTCCTTGCAGTCCCCAATTATGTTCAAACCTTCCCAAGTATGCCTTAAAATGTTTTGAGGAATAACCTACATAAGAATCTTCATTCCGAATGTAAAGTCTATTCGTTGGGTCCAGTCCATCGGGAGCAAACTCGTAATACAGATCGAAATAAACATTTGTGTTAATTGTAAACCCTTTATAATCTGTAATAAAACCAGTTTCCCCAAATGGCCAAACATAGTAATCATTGCTAGTTGGTCTGTATACATTTTTTCTCTCCGAATTATTGAAATCACTCGCTAAAAGTATGTACGGTTCAAAATTATATTCTTTTGATCTTTTTTCATCAGAATATAGAATTTCTTCTTTTAATAGATTATACCACACTTTCTCTATTTCAGATAATGCATCGTAATTAAGCCTTTCCAGTTCAAAATATACCTCAGAATGAGTGTAAGGCAACTTAGTTGGATTTAGATTAGTAAATCTTCCGCTTTCTATAAACCTTTCGATTAGCTGATACGCATTTGAATTATCTAATTGCAAAATTCTGGCGTTTTGGGAAAACAAAATTCCATTAAAGAAAAATGAGATACTCAGACATATAATTAGTCGAACAAATACTATATTCATAAATTACTTTTAAGCAAAAAATGCTATTCAGGTGTTTAGTGAAATTTCAATTAAGTATAAGAATTAAGTGTAAGAAAAATATGTTAATTAATACTAGATATTAAACTGCTCTGTTATAGAACAACAACTAATCACGAAATTATTCTTTATTAAATTCATGAAATTTTTAAGTATCATCTTTTTTTTTATTGTACTAACTCCAACTCAACTTCTTACATCACAGGATTATCTCACCAAACCAAAAGGCTGTATTCGTAATTTGGAGCCCGAAGAGATCAAGCAACATGAGAAAAGTGGTGGGTATTACAATGAATTTTGGAATTATCATATTGCGCTTGATAACGGATCTGAGATTTACTTAAACTATTCAATTTCTCATTTTGGCGGTGTAAGAGATGCCGTTACCGGCGCAAGACTTTCACTATTGAATTGGTATGGGAAAAATTATAAAGCTGCAAGAGAGTACGATCTTGATAAGCTGGTTTTTGATGAAGAGACTTATAGGTTTTTCCTAAACCCTGAACGTGGTATTTGGTACGAAGGAAAACTCCCTGATCGCCATAAAGTCCATTACAAGACCAATAAAAACGGAATCCAATTTGATATTAATCTTGATTTCAAGGATATAGAACCCGGATTTACATGGGGAAGTGGTCTTTTTAAAATGGGAGAAAATGATTTAGCAGGCATGTACACGCAAATACCTTCCTCGAAAATAGAAGGATTTATCGCTTTAGATTATGATACTGTGTATGTATCGGGAACAGCCACAATGACACAAATCCATCAAACAAATGTTGGGACAAGACTTTTTGAGAAAAGCTTTAGATATATTAAAAGAACTAACAATGGTTATTTAGGTGGATACTTTTTAATTCCTAAAGATAGTAAAACCGAAATTGTAGGTTATGCTTATGAGAAAAAAAATGGTTCTGTGATTCTAAAAAAACCGATTTCTATAAAATATTTAGAAACAAAAAAATATAAAGAGGAAAAAATATCTAGTCGTATAGAGATTTGTTACATAAACACAGCGTGCGATATTATTGAAGTTACCGCTATTTCGGAAAAGATTACCATGTTAGATGAACTTGGTGGGTTAAAGAAAATATTTGCAAAGCGATTTCTTGGTGGAGATATAATCGAACTTAGAGGTTCTGCAATGTTAAACAAAAACCAGCCCGTTTACTACAGTTTGACTATTCTTGATTAGTTTTTTAACACCTGCTCTGCGTACTCAAGCATTTCCGGGGTATCTACATCTTGCCAAAAACCATCTTTTACATCAATGGTAAACATTTTGCCTTCTCTAGCCAGATCTTGAACACCTTCTGAAATTGAAGTATCGCCATTCTTTTGAAAGTGATTATTCAAGGATGCAATTAAACCTTTTGTACAAACAAATACACCTGTATCAATGCAGTTGTAATCTTTGATTTGCTTACCAATAGATTTTATTCGGCCATTTTCAGCTAATACTTTTGTTGCATCATCCATATCAAAAATAGTGTCAATCTTATAATCCACAAGCAGAGCAGCTGCATTCGATTCGGGTGTATAATTCTTTGCTATTTCCATCAACTTATCGCCCAAAATATGATCTGCCATAGTCATTATAAATAAATCACTTAAGTGATTTTCAGCAGCTAAAACGGAGACTCCATTGCTTAAATTAAACTGTTCATTAAAAACAAAAACCAATGGAATATTTCCTTTGTAGGAATCAGAAATTGCTTTTTTAATTTCTTTATATCCATGACCTAGTATAATAACGATTTTAGAACAACCTGCTTTTTCCAAACTTTCAATTGTTCTGAATAGTAATGGCTTGCCTGCCACCGGAGTTAATGGTTTAAATTCTGTAACCGCGCTTACCCCTTCTAAACGTGAACCAAATCCAGCAGCTAAAATTAATCCTGTTTTTTCAGCCATTAATTTAGCTTACTGCTTCTTCTTCAAAATTTTCAGAAAGGTGAGTAACTGGTTTTTCCCCACCTAAAACTCTAAGTGTATTTTTTAATCTGAAATGTTGAATAAAGATATCATGTTCAGGTATATGTCCGGCTTTAACCTGTGGACTCTTGAAGTAAAATGACAACCATTCCTGAATACCGCCTTTTCCTGCTCTTTTGGCAAAATCTAAGAACAGTGCTAAATCAAGAACTATTGGAGCTGCTAAAATAGAATCACGGCATAGAAAATCAACTTTGATCTGCATTGTATATCCCATCCATCCAAAAATGTCGATGTTATCCCATCCTTCTTTCTCATCTCCTCTTGGTGGATAATAATTGATTCTTACTTTATGATATAAATCCCCATAAAGATCTTTGTACAGCTCCGGTTGTAAAATAGAATCCAATACTCCTGTTTTACTCACTTCTTTTGACTTGAAGCTTTCCGGGTCATCAAGAACTTCACCATCTCTGTTTCCTAAAATATTTGTAGAAAACCAACCTCTAATACCCAGCATTCTGGTTTTTAATCCGGGAGCTAAAATAGTTTTCATTAGTGTTTGCCCGGTTTTGAAATCTTTACCGGCTATTGGCACTCTCTCTTGTTCTGCTAATTGTTCTAATGCAGGAAAATCTGCTGATAAATTCGGAGCCCCGTTTGCATAAGGAATTCCTTCTTTTATTGCTGCGTATGCATACAGTTGTGAAGGAGCGATTGAATCATCATTGTTTCTTAAACCCTCTTCAAAAGCTTCAATCGTTTTATGGCAATCAGACTGATGTAAATGAACTTCTGTTGAACCACACCAAACCATCACGGCTCTGTCTGCTCCGGTTTCCTTAATTTTATTTCTGATATCTTCTCTTAATGCTTCAGCAAGCTCCATTTTATTGGTTTGTTGCTTTACATTGGGTCCATCTAATAACTTTACATACCGCTGATTAAACGCCGCTTTCATAGGAGTGATCTTTTCTAACTCCTCTTTTAACGGATCAAGATCCTGAGGTTTTAAAACATTTGCGTTTTTTGCCGCTTCAAATGCATTATCAGCTTTTACATCCCATCCGCCAAATACAATATCATCAAGCCCTGCTAAATCCAAGAAATCTTTAATTAAAGGGTTTCTGTTTTCTGAACGTGAACCAAGTCTGATAGTCTGTAATTGAGTAAGTGAACCAAATGGTTTACTTAAATTCTTTCTTGTTGATGCCACACCAGCCATAAAAGTGGTAGCGACTGCTCCCATTCCCGGGGTTAATACTAAAAGTTTTCCTTTATGTGGAGCAATTTCTGGCTTTGTCATTATATGTAGTTATTAAATTTGTGCTGAAAGCTTGACAAAGATAGGCTTTTTTGCTCGATTAATCGAGCAATGTTTGTTTGAATCCAAACTTATTCTCACTTGTTGACAAGGTCCTGTATCGCTTCCCAAATTCTTTCACAGTTCTTGCCATCAGCACCCAACATATACTTATCCAAAAATGATTGTGATTTCTGTTCACAGCTTTTCGGATCGGCGAAAGCAAGTTCAAGTTGATCCATCATTGTTTCAAAACTATGGGCTAAAAATCCTCCATTTTCTTCAGGAGGTAACTTCCAGATATATTTTACTGAATCTAACTTTTTAGTCCGCATTCCTAAAACAGTACTTTGCTTCCATTGAAATTCTTCATCTTCACTTTTCACAGGATAAATGTGTAAAGTAGGCCTGCCTGTAGCATAGTAAAGATTTGCAATACTGCTGAAGTTAGTTATCAAAATATCTGAAACCATCATATCCAATAGATTATCAGGATCTCTATCTTTGAATTTTAATAGCACATTAGGATGCCTCTCACTTAACTCTTCAAGAAATTCTACATAATAACCTTCAAACCGATAAGAGTCATGGAGTCTTAAGATTACATTGGCATCATAATCTTCAATCTTTTGAAAAAGCTTTTCAAATAATTGTTCGTCTTTCCCCCAATGTGAAAATACCTCCCCATAATGCCAGGTGGGCGCAATAAGAACGGTTTTCCTGTTTACAATATCAAAAGGTACATAAGGTTGTAATTCCTCTTTTGGAAGTGGGTTTCTTAACAAATCATGGCTTGCTGCTCCTAATATCTTACAATTATCGGGATGAAAACCACTAATCTTGGTTCTATGTTCAAAGTCCCACTCCCCAAAACATTGCCATGTAAAATTGGGATTAGATTCTAAAGCACTTCCCCAAGCCGATTTCAACGATTTGTGTAGCCAATGAAACTCTTCCACATCATTTGGACCTTTCCAACCAAAGCCGTGCCACAACATAAAACCATTTGGAGATGCCGCTTTTATCGGAATTTTATTGTCCATTATTGTCACATCTGGTTTATATGAACCTGGTTTAAACCAATAGTTCATTAGAGTTTTTTTGATTAACTCTGCTTTTAACGGAAATAATTTTGAAATCCCTTCTGCTTTAAATCTCTCAGGATCGGATAATAATACCTTTACAGTTACTCCCTGTATTTTATCTAAATACTGAGTTAACCAAAAAAGATCTGCACCAAACGTTGAAGCTTTAACCAGTATGTTCATTAAAAAGCAATCACAAATAAATTATAAATAACAATAAGCCCTAATTTTGATCTAAGATACAGGATTTATCCTATAAAATATAAATCCTTTTGGAGCTTCATTTTCTTATCTTTTGGCGAATTTTAACTATGGAACAACTAATGCCTCCCAAGAGGAAAGTCGCTTTATTTTCAACCTCGTTTTTGCCCTATTCTCAAACTTTTATACATGATGAGATAAAAGCCCATTCTAATGATTATGAGATCACCGTTTTTTGTAAAGATCGCCAGAATGAAGACATTTTTCCTTTTGATAATTATTATAAGCCAAAGGGCAAACTAGCGGAAAAAATCTATCAAAACATTGCTTATTGGCCAAAATTTGATAAAATTTTTGAAAAAGAAAAATTTGATCTTGTGCATGCCCACTTTGGAACCGGAGCCGTTTATGCTTTGCCTTATGTTAAAAAATATAAGATTCCTTTTGTAGTCACATTTCACGGCAACGATGTGGCTGCTTTAGTTGGTACTCAAAAATTTCAGGTAAATAGATGGCGGTACTATTTAAAGCATAAAGAAATTTTCAAACACGCTACGTTATTGCTGGCTGCAAGTGAAGAACTTAAAGCCCTATTGATTGAACTTGGAGCCCCCGCCAGCAAAGTTCAAGTGTACCGATTGGGAATAGATCTTTCTAATTTTAGGTATTTAAAAAAATCTTCAAACAAGATCATAGAATTTATAATGGTTGGAAGGTTTACTCCAAAAAAGGGGCATTTATACACTTTGAATGCATTTAAAGAAGTGATTGAAGATAGACATCAAGCTAAGTTAACTTTTATTGGCTCAGGTGAGTTATTAAGCGATGCAAAAGAATTTGTTGATGCTAATGGACTATCAAAATTTGTAGATTTTAGGGGAATTCTTACCTCTGATGAAGTAATACAAAGTTTAGAAAAAGCAGACGTACTTATTGCTCCTAGCGTTGTAGCACATGATCAAGATAGAGAAAGTGGATTAATTGTAGTTAAAGAAGCTTCCAGTATTGGTTTACCAGTCATAGGAACATGGCATGGTGGAATACATGAAATCATAGACGATAATGTAACTGGCTTTTTAGTCCCAGAGCGAAACATTCCTCAATTGGTTGATAAAATGACCACATTAATTAAAAATCCCGAATTGATATGCCAATTTGGTAAAGCAGGAAGACAGAAAATGGAATCTGATTACGATTTATTCGAACAGGTCAAAAAGCTTGAAGAATTGTATGAAAAAGCAATTTCTGATTCCGAATTATGAGTGTTTCTAAAGAACTAAAGAAAGGTGCTTTTGTTAACCTGTTCGGTGTGGTTGGGAAAATGACCGCTCCTATATTTCTTGTTGTTGTAAACCGCCTTTATGGCCCTGATGTGTTCGGTATTTATATTACCGCAAATATTGCCATTGAGATCATTATCGCATTTTTAACTTCCGGTTTTAAGGATGGAGCACTTATTTTTGTTTCTCGTTTTGCTGATGATAAAGAGGATCAGAATGAATTATATACCGCTCTTTCTAATGCTTTTGCCTGGAGTATAGGGCTCTCAATTATCGTTCTTTTGCTAGCTCTAACTTTCGGGAATACACTTCTCGAAATAGTTTACAAAGAAGAATTCAGTACCGATCTGATTATAATGGCGGGTATTATGATCTTTTCGATCCCATTAATGGCTTTTGAAAGAATCGTCCTTGCTGCCACACAGGGTCTCAAAATCATGAAGTATGATGCCATAAGTAACGGATGGATTCGTCCGTTGGTTTTGCTTGTTTTTTCTATTCTTTTTTGGTTGATTGAGCCTTCTGTTACAGGAATGGCGTTTGCATATTTTGCTACCCAAGCCTTGTTATTTTTGGTGTCTATCTATATTTACAACCGAGAACTGAGTTGGAAAAAACTGTTATATGGATTTAAAACTTTTCGTTTGAACTCAGAATTGATTGAGTTTGCCATTCCTCAAAGTATCAACATGACTTTGAATAGATTCTTAACAGGAATAGATGTTTTAATGTTACCGGCATTTGGGTTTAGTTCAACGGTAGTAGGGTTTTATGGAGCCGGTTCAATACTTGTTAGAGAAATACGGTCTGTTAAAATGATCTTTTCTACTGCTTTTGCACCTTTCATTGTCAGGTTACATAAAAAAAGTTTATATGAAGAACTTTCTCATCACTTTTCTAAAACCTCAGCTTGGGTAACAACCATTGCCATTCCGATCATATTGTTAATGGCAATTTTCAAAGATGTTCTTCTTGCATTTATTCATCCCGAATATGGAGGAGATTCAACATTTATGTATTTCTTACTTCCTATTCCATATCTCTTTTGTTCTTTCAGCCTTGCAGGAAATGTTGTTGCAATGACCGGACACTCAAAATTAAATTTAATGAATAGTGTCATCGTTGCTACCACCAATACTGTCCTGAACTTAATTCTAATTCCGAAATTTGGTATCATAGGAGCCGCTGTTGCTTCTGCGATAGCAATGCTTATACTTAACACTTTTGAGGTGATAGAAGCTCAGATTGTGGCTTCTACCCGTCTTTATTTACGAGATATTGTACGACCTCATTTATCGGGCATGTTTGCTGCTGGTGTTCTTGCCTTAAGCTTGATTTATGTACCTTGGTTTTCAGGTTCTATTTTAGCACAATTGGCTCTGGCAGCTTTGATTGTTAGTATTTACGGCTTAGGAATTGGAAGTGAATTATTCCGTAAAGTTCGATCAAAAATTTAGTTAAACGATTTTTCCGGGAACTTTAATGTAATGCCTAGTTGAATAGCAAAGCTGTCAGCATATAATTCTCCATAATCTGCGGCAACACTACCAGTAAATATTATGTTATTAAACCGTTCAGATGAATATTCTACACCAAATATCTAGGAAGTCTGCCTGAGAGGTGGTAAAAATTTATATTCTAAATTATTCTCAATCGCTTGATCTCGTTCCCTATATAATCCATAATTATTAGACGTTGAGATTTTGAATATATAATTAAGATCAGGGCTCAGATTTCCTCCAAGACCAAGATGATATACAACCACTCTATTATTCTCAAAGAAACTTTTGTTATTAGCTCTGGATGGTGAGCTGGTAAAAAAAGGAGTTCCAACAGAGCGGCCAAAATGAGACCATCCTGTTACATAAACAGAATGATTGTAGTAGTTATCTTGACCTCCAGCTCCACCACGTGTTCCGTCAGCTCCAATAGGTCCGCTTTGATCTTTCGAGTATATATGCTCAAACAAAACCGATTTGACAAACTGCGTATGTTTCAGCTTCAGTGCTATTCCGAATAATCCATCGGTGTAATTCTTTAAAATCAGTCCATCCTTGTCCTCAAAAAAATTCTGCCAATAAACCTCAGCTGTTATTGATTCTGCTGTCCATCTTATTCCTCCGTCATAATTACCAAACTGATCACCAAGTTTATAATCCTGATCTAATTCTGGAGCATCATCTCCTCCTTCCTGAGAAAAAACTATTCTCAAAAGATCATTAAAAGAGCTTGGTAACTTTCCTACATTCGGATCTTTAGATTCCCCGCCCCAAAGTGCATAGCGTTGAAGACCCAAAAATACATACAGTTTTTCTATGCCTAGTTTTCCATACAAACTGCTTTCATGGAGAAACGGACGTTTCACAAATCTCGAATCTTCCATAACACCATGCCCAAAAGAACCTTTAATCTGAAGAATATCTTGCGTAAAAGGAACTGATATAAATTCTGTAGCTAATAATACTCTTGGGATAGGAACGGCGTTCCTGCTCATTGTTAAACTTCCTGTCGAAAGATCTTCAAGTTGCTGTTCTCTGGGATTATAGAATCGTCCTGCAGTTAGATGGAGTTTCCCATACCGGATTGAAGCATTTATGAGTGGAGCATAAAGCGTCGAATGTTCTGAAAGCCTTGAAATAAGTCTTAATTCTGAACTAAATGAAAACCTTTCCGAAAAATTTTGAGCAAATTTTGAATTAAAGCTTCCGCTTAAACTTGATCCTTCCGTATCAAATTCCCCAAATTGATTGCTTTGCATCCAAAAAGGTGTGTGTTCAGACAAGACAGAATTTATACCAAAATTATACTTAATACTTTGAGCAGTGGCTGGAAGTGTATAAACAAGGCATATAAAAATCAGGGAAAATATCTTACGCATCGCTCTTTTTTATAAACGTTGTATGTTCAGGTAACTTTGATTCAATAAATTCATAAATCTCCTGCTCTATTATTTTAAGTTTGAATCAAATACATATTTTGCAACATTAAATTGATAAGAGGTAAGAAGAATATATTTTAAAACTTTTTATCTATTGAGGACTCACAATATATTGAATCACCTTTGAAGTACACCAAATTAAATAGATTGGAAACAGAATAATTCTTGATGGAAAATACTTAAAAACCACTTTTCTGCAATAATTATAATTATTCTTCCATTCTCTCGAAAAAGAAAAACTTCTTTTATCCATGCCTCCTTCAATATCCATTCTTCTGATTAAAGCAGGTTCTTTTCTAAAATCAAGTCGATATCCATCAACTAAAAACGGCTGTAGTTTAAATGCGAAAGAATGTTCATCCTGATTCTTAACATGAGTATCCCAAAGCCCCACTTTAATAGCCCAATCTCGTCTTACGGATGAGTTTGTACCATGCAACCATTCAACATCCTTTACATCTTCATCAAATTGTGCAAAAGTGTATGGAAACTTTAACCAATTATAAGACATACATCTTTTTCGTATAAACCATCTCATCCAGAAAACATAAGGGCAGCTTTCATTTCCTTCGAACACATGTCTACCTGTTAAACCTATAAGATTCTTATCTTCATATGCTTGTACATGTTTTTGAATCCATTTATTGGAGATTGGCAAATCGTCATCATCCACAAAGATCAGTATTTCACCAGAAGCATTTCTTACCCCTTCGTTCCTTGCTTTTGGACCTCCAAGCGGATCGTATTTATGAAGCTTTATTCTGGAATCTTTAGCAATGAGAACGTTTAATTCCGACCAATTCTCTTTCTCATAATTAGTCGATTGCTCAACAATTATAATTTCAAATGACCCAAAATCTTGGGAACGTAGTTTTTCTAATAGTTCGAGTAAAGCCGGAATTCGATTGTAGGAGCGTACAATTACGGAAGCTTTAACACTCACTATTATCTCGCTGCTCTTTTTCTCAAAGTAGATAATAACGATTCAAAACCCTTTTTCTTAATAATGCGTTGGAACTGTCTGTTATAAGAATCTGCGGTTGAAACTTCATCCAAAATAAGATCGGTAATTATCCATTCTCCATTTTCCTTTACCATGGTATAATCCACCGGTGTTCTTACATCATCCAATTCAGCATAAGTCTTAACTAACGCACTGTTTCCATCAACTGTGATGGAATTGTACGTTACATCAGCTCTGTATATATCTAGCTTGTTAAGTGATTGGTCGCGAACAATGGTTGAAAAAAGATTAACAAACTCTGTCTGAGTTGCTTCATCTAAAGTATCATAGGTTTCTTCCAGAGCATATTTTGCCATTGATTTAAAATCAATAATCCCGTTTATGATCTCTTTAATTCTTGCTCTTTGTTCATCACTATATTCTGAACCTTTAGGTCCTAAAAGTGTTTTTACCTGCTGATCTCTCTCAACTAATAATGTTTTAATTTCATCTTTTGCTGACTGAGCTTGGATGCTTGAAAAAGCACTAAAAAATATAAATAGTAAAATTGAAAAAATTCTTCGTCTCATTCTGTAATTAATTTTGTTCTAACAGTTCTAACGGAATACCTGCTGCATTATTTAGTTTTGCCATGGAAGTATTAAATTCAAAGATACTTTCTTTCTCTTTCAGTCTTAATTCTAACTCCATTTTCATAGCATCTATTAAGTCTTTCACTTCTCCTATACCAAAATCGTAGTCCTGTTGTTCCATTCTCAACCATTGTTTTGTAATTAGTAAAGCTTCATCTGATTTGGATACTTTTACCTCTGCAACTGCCGCTTTCTGATAAGCCTGATTTACTTCCAATAAGATGCCATCCTTTGCAGCGTATGATAAAAAATTCATGCGTCTTAACTCTATTTTTATTCGATCTAGTTGTGTATCTGATTGGAAGAAATTGAGATTCTGGCGAATGGTAAAACCTATAGCCGTATTGAATGTATTTTCAGGAGTATTAATGAATGGATTAGGTTGTCGGGGTCGCACAGGAGTTGATGCGTATGTAGCTGTAAATCCTAAATACAATCCGGGTAAATTCTGCGCTTTTTGATAATCAATATACTTCATTAATGCTTCTTTACCTGTATCGATTCCTCTAAGCTCATTTCGATTTAAAAATGCACTATTCTGATAATGATCAATACTTGATAATTCTGATGCTAATGGATCTAAATATCTTATTGAAGGCGTATATACGATGCCTTCATCATTTCTCAAAAAATAAGCCCACGTTTGTTCTACAAATACTAAACTTTCATCTACTTCTGCTTTTTGAATACCAAATTGAGCTTTAAATACCTTGAATTTATAAATATCCGTTTCATCAATATCATCACCATTTTGTTGGGAATCATCGAGAGAATTTTCTATTTGATTGATCTTATCCTCTGCATCTTTGAGCAATCGATCAATTTCCAATGCCAAGACATAACTATAATAAAGCTCATACAGTCTTACTTCTAGGTCTTCTTTCTTAGCATCAAATTCAAATTGTGTTGCCTTTACTGCTTCTTGTGCTGCAGATATTGCTTTATTTATTGAACCCCAGGTAAATACAGGCTGTACACCACTAATACGAAGTCTGGTATAAATTCCGGCACGATCCCAATCGTTGTATGCGGTTGGATCCAAATAAATTTCTTCCTCTGAGCGGCCTTGTGGTGAAGTAACACCCGGTACAACGGCATGTTCAGATCTAAAATCAAGATTTGGCAGAATGCGCTGATCTTTGGCTAAACTTACTCTATTTCTTGCAAGCTCAACATTAGTTCCTTCATATTTTATTTGACCGGAATTGCTAATTCCTACATCAATAAAATTATGTAATGAAATCTCCAGAGTATCTTGTGCAAAGATTGATGAGAAAAAGCTTAGCAGGTAAATGAAGAAAAAAAAGAAGAACTTTGTCATAGATTTTTTTTGAGCTGATAACGCAACAAAATATCAATTATTTAAATAAAAATAGCCCTAAATGGGCTATTTAAAAAATGCGGAGAGTGAGGGATTCTTCCAAAGGAATGCCTTCGGCAGAACCCTCGGTACCTTAAATAATACCCTTACTCTTTAAATACTGATATCCTTCAATAGATTTGAAAAAACGTTCTCGTTTCATCGCTTCCGATCTGGTTTTAAACTCTTCGAAGTAATGAACTTTCCAAGGCATTCTTCCTTTAGTGTAACGAACACGACCGGAATTATGACTCTTAAGTCTATCCTCAACACTATTACTACTTCCGTAATAATAAGTATTATGAGTTTCACTTATCAATATATAAGCATAAAACATGCGGAGAGTGAGGGATTCTTCCAAAGGAATGCCTTCGGCAGAACCCTCGGTAC
>CAXBHO010000032.1:0-34830 GCA_963975485.1 uncultured Balneola sp.
AGTGCCATAAAACTAATACAGCTCTCCATCTGTCGACTTTAGCTCGACTGATGGAAATCGAAGGCTACTAGCTTTTTTAATCAAACTCGGGTTTTTATGATATAAAGAAGCCCCACTTAAACATTGAGGCTTACATTACTTTAGAGAATTTTAAAGCAACATAGACAATGGATTCTCTAGCAAGTTCTTAACCGTATTCAAGAACTGAGCTGCTTTTGCTCCATCCACAATTCTGTGATCGCTTGACAGTGTAACTTTCATTCGCTTACCGGGAACAACTTCTCCGTTTTCAACTACAGGTACGTCTCTGATTGCACCAACGGCTAAAATACACGCATTTGGGGGATTGATAATAGCAGTGAATTCTTCAATTCCGAACATTCCTAAATTTGAGATAGTAAACGTACTTCCTTCCATCTGTTTCGGTTGCAGTTTTCGGTCTCTGGCTAGTCCTGCCAATTCTCTGGTTTCTGCTGAAATTTGAGCCAAGCCTTTTTTATCTGCATGGTTGATAACCGGAGTCATCAAACCTTCATCGATTGCAACGGCTACGGCTACGTGTACGTCTCCGTGTTCTTTGATTACATCATCATGCCATGAACTGTTTACTGCTTGATGACGTGTTAAAGCGATGGCACAGGCTTTCACAACAATATCGTTGAAACTGATCTTTATATCATTTGCTTCATTCATTGAAGAACGGGCAACCATTGCCGCTTTCATATCAATATCTATGGTTTCATAGAAATGAGGATTGGTAAATTTACTTTCAGAAAGTCGTCGTGCAATAATTTTTCTCATCTGAGAAACTTTCACTTCTTTGCTTTCTAAACTTTGGAAAGATTGCGAAGGTGCTTCTGAAGCACTTGAAGGTTTCGAAAGACTACTCCCGCCTTTGAAATCCTCAATATCTTTTTTAACAATTCTTCCATCAGGACCTGAACCTTGAACTGAACCAAGATCAATTCCTTTGTCTTCTGCCATTTTCTTAGCTAATGGTGAAGCTTTTACTCTTCCATCATTTGAAGGTGAAGAACTGGTTTTTAAGGAAGTAGAACTTTCTTTTTCTTCAGATTTTGATTCTTTATTGCTCGCAGAAGCTTCTTCCTTTTCTTCATCTTTAGACTCAGACTCATCTTCTTCTTTTTCAGCATCTTCTTTTGAAGAGTCATCAGTATTTGATGAGCTGCTTTCTTCAGCGCTTTCAAGAATATCAGAAATATCTTCTCCTTCTTCCCCAATTACAGCAATCAAGCCACCCAGAGGAACAGCATCGCCTTCTTGCGGAATTATCTTTAATAAAGTTCCATCATCAAAAGCTTCTACATCCATAGTCGCTTTATCTGTTTCTACTTCAGCGATGATATCACCTGCAGAAATCTTATCGCCTTCTTTAACATTCCATTTTGCGATCACCCCTTCTTCCATGGTGTCGCTCAGCTTCGGCATTTCTATCTTAATAGCCATAATTTCTTCGAATTAGTGAGTTGAGTTAAATTAATTTCTGTACGTAACTTGATTTACCGCATCCACAACCTGCTTAACAGATGGATACCATAGATCGAATAAGTTTTTAGCAAATGGTGCACAAACATCTGGTAGTGTTACTCGTTGTACCGGAGCATCTAAATAATCGAATGCTTCACGCTGGATTAAAAATCCTACTTCAGCAGCTAAACCACCAAAAGGATGGGCTTCATCAAGAATTACACACCTGTTAGTTTTCTTAATTGATTCAATAATCAAAGGAAGATCCAATGGCTTTACTGTTCTAGGGTCAATGATCTCACACTCAACACCATCTTTTGATAATTGCTCAGCAGCTTTTACTGCCAGGTGATACATTTTTCCGTGAGCTACTAAAGTAACATGTTCGCCATCACGTTTGATCTTACCTTTTCCGATTGGAATGATATAATCTTCATCTTCAGGAACTTCTCCCTTCAATCCGTACATCTGCTCCGATTCCATAAAAATAACCGGATTGTCATCACGAATTGCAGATTTAAGCAAACCCTTTGCATCGGCTGGTTCCGAAGTGTAAATAACTTTCAGTCCCGGGAAATGTGCGTACATGGAGTCGTAAGCTACCGAATGCGTTGCTCCTAATTGTCCTGCTGAGGCGTTAGGTCCTCTAAAAACAATCGGACAACTAATTTGTCCACCGGTCATATATTTTACTTTGGAAGCATGATTAATGATCTGATCTGCGGCCAGCACTGCAAAGTTGAAGGTCATATACTCAACGATTGGTCTTAAGCCGTTCATCGCTGCTCCAACGCCAATACCGGTAAAACCAAGTTCTGAGATCGGAGTATCGATCACTCGTTTATATCCGTATTTGTCAAGAAGTCCTTCTGTGGATTTGTAAGCGCCGTTATATTCAGCCACTTCCTCACCCATCACGAGTACTTTCTCATCTCTTGCCATTTCTTCATCTATGGCAGCTTTAATTGCTTCTCTAAATTGTAATTCAGCCATTATTCTATTCTTTGAAATTCTTTTTAGGTGTGGAAATAAGGGTCGTCTTCAACGAACATATCTTCATAAAGCGCATCGTCTTTAGGAAAGTCAGAATTATCCGCAAATTCAATCGCATCCAAAATTTCCTGCTCTATGTTATCATCGATCTTTTTAAGAGCTGCTTCCGTTGCAATATCATTATCGAGGATATAGCTCTTTAATCGCTCGATAGAATCAATGTTCTGATATTCTTTCAATTCGTCTTTGGTTCTGTACTTCTGAGGATCTGACATCGAATGACCTCTGTAACGGTATGTTCTGATCTCAACAAACCAAGGTTCAGAATTCTTACGGACGTCTTCTGCAATCTCTTTCATTTTCTCATAAACAGAGAAAACGTCCATTCCATTGATGACAGCACTTTTCATTCCGTAGCCTTTAGCACGATCTACAATGTCAGCAACTGTGTGTCGCTTAGCGGCTGTACCCATAGAATATCCGTTGTTCTCTACAACAAAAATTGCAGGAAGTCCCCAAAGCTGAGCAATATTGAGGGTTTCATGTAACGCTCCCTGATCAACAGCTCCATCTCCAAAGAAACAAGCCGTAATTCTATCATTCTGTTCATATTTATTGGCAAATGCGAGTCCGCCTCCAATTGGGATATGCCCGCCAACGATACCATAGCCACCCCAAAAATGGTTCTCGGCTTTTGCAAAGTGCATGGAGCCGCCTTTTCCTTTTGAGCAACCCGTTGCTTTACCAAAAAGCTCCGCCATTCCTTCGTTAGGAGTTATTCCTCTACACAATCCCCAACCGTGATCACGATAGGCTGTGATAATATCATCGTCATCGTTCAGTGCAAACGTTGTGCCTGTTGAAATGGCTTCTTGACCAATATAAAGGTGAAGAAATCCGCCAAATTTTCCTTTTTGGTACTGTTGCATGGCGCGTTCTTCAAAACGCCGTTGTAAATACATTTGCTCATACATCGCTTTTAGCTTTGCAGCAGAAAGACCTAACTCTTTATGTTTTGATTTTGTAGCAGCAGGAAGATCAACTCCTTTTTGAACTGCTCCTGATTTTTCATCTCCAATTCCTCTTGGAGCAAATTCTACTTCACTTTTTTTCTTTTTTGCCATAGTTCGTTTTTTATAACCTTATTCCTTCAAAAAAGGGACTTGAATATATTCAATTTTTAGGAAGATTTCGTAATGAATCCTAACACAAAATTATTGTAGAAAATTCTTAAAGAATTAGTTAGAATTTATTATACTTGACTAATGTTGTGTAAGGTTTAATAAATTAGCATGTCTGACAAATATCTCACTATAAGCGAAGCCTCAAAAAAATTAAAAGTAAGTAAAGAAACTCTAAGAAGATGGGATAATAGTGGGAAGTTTCCTACTTCTCGCCACCCCATGAATAATTATAGAGTATATGATGAAGATCAACTTCATGAGTTAGCAGAAGAATTACAATTGGAATATAAATTTAAAAGTACCAAAGAGCTTGAAGTTCGTCCTTTTTTTGAAACAGACTATGGAAGGCTTTTCAATATTGATGCTATTAAACTGCTTCAATCGCTAGATGAATCTTCTGTTGATCTAATTTTTGCAGACCCACCTTACAATATCAAAAAAGCAGAATGGGATACCTTTTCGTCTCAACAAGAATATGTTGAATGGAGTATGGCTTGGATCAAAGAAGCTAATCGAGTTCTTAAAAGTACTGGATCACTGTATATATGTGGCTTTTCAGAGATTTTAGCAGATATTAAATGGGCTTCATCCAGTTTATTTAAAGGCTGCAAATGGCTTGTTTGGTTTTATCGAAACAAAGGAAATTTGGGAAATGATTGGGGCAGGTCTCATGAAAGTATTCTACATTTCAGAAAGTCAAAAGATTTTACTTTTAATATTGATGAAGCTAGAATTCCTTATAACGAACATACTTTAAAATATCCCAAGAGAACTCAAGCTGATAGCTCTCAGTTTTCCAATGGCAAGAAAAGTAAATACGTTTGGGAACCTCATCCTCTTGGAGCAAAGCCAAAAGATGTTTTCGACATACCAACTATCTCAAATGGATCCTGGGAAAAATATCCTCACGAAACGCAAAAACCAGTTGAGCTTTTAAGAAAAATTATTCTTTCGAGTTCAAATGAAGATGATTTGGTTTTAGATCCATTTGGAGGCTCCGGAACTACCTATGCTGTTTCAGAAGCATACAAAAGAAAATGGATTGGTTCAGAACTTGAAAGAGATTATTGCGAAATAATTAAGGAAAGGGTTACAGATGAAATTCACATTACGAGGATTGAATCTGAAAAAGACACTAACGAATCTAATAAAAGAAGAAAAAAATTAAAGGAGTAATAGTTTCCAAATATCTTTGGTAATCAACTCTGAAAATTTCTTCATGTGATTATTGAATGGCTCTTCTAATGCTCTCGGCGGTGGATCTAAGTAGTAAATTCCATCGAGCTGAGTGAGAAATTTAGTATATACCATGAACAAATTTGAGACTAATGTATAACTGATGTTATTACTCTTTTTCCTTTGTACATCGTTCAAAAATATTCCAATCATTTTTTGAGGATGACCAACAAAACGTTCTAGTAAAATTTTATCAATAAAGATTTTACCCATTCTGTCTTTAGAAGTTGTTTTAATTGAAACTACTACTTCATTAATATCCAAACTCGTACTGGAAGACTTCACTGTATTGAATGGAGATAATATTCTATCATTCTCACATTTATAGAATTTTTCTTCTCCTTCTTTACCATATGGTATATTCAAAACTGTTTTATTATTGCTAACATCAATTTCATCAAATATAACTGCAATCAACTCCTCAAATCTATTTCCAACGTGTTTCCTTGCACTATTTGGAGGTACTAAAAGGTCAAAAACAGCGCCAATTGATTGCTGGATTGTATAAATTGTGCTATCAATTAGAAATTTTTCGGAATCAGTAAAAGTAGATCTTTCTTCTTTTGCCTTTGAAAGTAAAATTAAAAGTTCTTGATAATCACTTTCAAATTGATCTGCACTCATTTTGAACAAGTCATTATTAATCGGCCTTACATATTTTTTGGTCCCCGGCAATTTCTGATGAAAATATTGAATATTTATCTTTCTTTTGCTCGTCAGAAAGTACGGCAGGTAAATATTTTAAAACCCGAATGGTAACTTCTTTAAAAGCTTCTAAACTTTTTTTCTTGGACTGTAAATCCTGTTCAAGTGAATTCATATTATCATTTTAAGTGTTTTAAAATAATTTCATTCACTTTTGACAGCGCTTCTTCCAGTTTTTCTGGTTGCCTACCGCCGGCTGTTGCCAGATTTGGTTGTCCGCCCCCGCCTCCGCCAACTAAACGCCCAAGTTGTCCAACCAAAGCACCGGCTTTTAATCCTTTATCTTTGATCAGATCTTCTGAAACAGCTACCATTAAATAAACCTTTCCTTCCTCCTCATCCTTTGATCCCAAAACAGTAACCGTATTTTCCGGATATTTTTCCAGAGCATCGTAACCCAATTGTTTCAACACATCCATAGCAGCGCCGGGTATTTCACCTTTTACTAATTTGAGGTTTTCACCAATCTCTTCAGGATTTTTGAGAAGATCGCTTAAAATTGCGCCGGTATTTTGAAGATTTTGAGCAGTTAGTTTTTTTTCAAGAGACTTCTTTTCCTCCTGAAGTTTTTTGATATCTCCAGCCAGATCTGTTGACTGACCAATAACTTCCTTTATCTCTTTCAGAAGTTCATATTCGGCTCTTAAAACCTTATCAGCAGCTTTTCCACATACTGCTTCTACCCTTCGAATTCCTGATGCTACCGAAGTTTCTTGAGTGAATCTGAAGTATCCTATTTCTCCGGTTGCCTGAACATGAGTTCCACCACACAGTTCTCGTGAAAACTCTTTATCAAAAGTGATAACACGCACACTTTCACCATATTTTTCGCCGAAAAGCATCATCGCTCCCATTTCCTTTGCTTCTTCGATAGGAACATTCCGCTGTTCATCAAGAGAAATATTCTCCTGAATCTTTTCATTAACACGACGTTCAATCACTTTCAGTTCTTCATCTGTAACCGCTTCAAAATGAGAAAAATCGAATCTCAAATGATGATCGTCAACTAAAGAACCCTTCTGAGCCACATGATCCCCAAGTTCTTCACGAAGTATTGCATGAACTAAATGAGTAGCAGTGTGATGCTTTTGAATTTCATTTCTGCGAGAAGTATCGATTTGTGCTTTCCAGCTTCCTGTGAGATCAGCCGGAAGAGATTCAGAAAAATGAACAAACTCGCCTTTCACTTTTTGTACATCTATCACATGAATGTATTCGTCACCATTCGTAATTAGTCCGGTATCAGCTACTTGCCCCCCACTTTCTGCATAAAAAGGAGTGTTTGTTAATTTAAATGCAAAACGTTCGCCTTCTTTTCTATAGGAAATAAACTCAACAGTTGATTCTACATCGTCATATCCAACGAAATCTGATTCCAATCCCGAATAACTATTAACTGTAATCCATTCACTACCACCACTCTGATCCACAGAAAATTTTCCGGCAGCTCTTGCTCGATCTTTTTGCTCTTTCATCAATTCATTAAAACGATCTTCATCTACTTTAATGTCTTTTTCACGAGCCATCAATTGAGTTAAATCGATCGGAAATCCGTATGTATCGTGCAGTTTAAATGCATCATCTCCGGAGATCACTTCTTCCCCTTTCGAGACTTCCTTAAAGAGTTGTATTCCTTGTCCTAGTGTTTTTAAAAAGCTCTTTTCTTCAGATTTGATAACATTTATCACATATTCTTTCTGAGCTTGCATTTCCGGAAATACATCTCTGAATTGATCAGCAAGAACATCTACTAATTTGTAGAAAAACGGCTCTTTAAATCCGAGTTTATCCCAACCGTACCGAATAGCTCTTCGTAGAATTCTTCTGATAACGTAACCTCGCCCATCATTTCCGGGAGAAGCACCATCTGCTATAGAAAATGCAACTGCTCGAATATGATCTGCAATTACCCGCATTGCAATATCCTTGGTCTCGTCTTCTCCATAAGTTAGACTAGCCATCATTGCTATTTCATTTAACAATGGAGTAAAAATATCAGAATCGTAATTTGAAGTCTTTCCTTGAAGAACAGCGCAAACTCGTTCAAAGCCCATGCCGGTATCTACGTGTTTAGCTGGAAGAGCTTTTAACGAGGAATCAGCTTGACGATTAAACTGAATAAATACCAAGTTCCAAATCTCCATCACTCTTGGATCATCTGCATTTACCAATGTAGCGCCGTCTACTTTGGCTCTATCTTCTTTAGAACGCAGATCAATATGAATTTCTGAACAAGGACCACATGGACCTGTATCTCCCATTTCCCAGAAATTGTCTTTCTTTCCATATTTGAGAATATGTTCAGGCTTGATAGACGTTTCGCTTTTCCAGAGTTCAAATGCTTCGTCATCAGCGGGTAATCCATCTTCTTTATCCCCAACAAAAACGGTCGCGTATAAACGATCCGGTTCCAGTCCCCATTTTTCAACTAATAACTCCCAAGCCCAGGCAATTGCTTCCTTTTTGAAATAATCTCCGAACGACCAGTTACCCAACATTTCGAATAAAGTATGATGGTACGTGTCGTATCCAACTTCTTCCAGATCGTTATGTTTTCCACTTACTCTAATACATTTTTGGGTATCTGCAGCTCTGCTCCATTCCTTACCTTCATGAGAAAGCGTTTTCTCTTCTCCCAAGAATATTGGCTTGAACTGATTCATCCCAGCATTGGTAAACAAAAGAGTTGGATCGTTTTTAGGAGCTACAGGAGCACTTTCTACAATGGCGTGGTTTTTCTCTTTAAAAAAATTGAGAAATTCTTGGCGTATCTGTGATGAAGTCTTAGTGGACATCAAATTGAATTAAAAAATCGGTTAAAAATTAAGATGGTGAAGATAAAAAAAATCTACCTTACACTCATGTTAGCAATTCATTAGTTTTGTACTATAGAATAATTCTAAAATTTGATTCAGTTATGAAAACCATTTTAAATTTCTTTCTGCGCGGTATGTTAATCGTATTTCCGGTTGGGGCAACCATTTACTTATTTTCCATTACCATCGGTTGGGTTAACGAATCTCTTAACTATCTGTTTTTTAGTTGGTTTGATTACAGTATTCCCGGTTTAGGAATTATTACAGGATTTGTGACTATTACCTTATTGGGATTTGTATTTACTCGTGCCTTCACGAAACCGATTGTACATATTTTCGAGAAATTATTATCCAGAACACCCTTGGTTAGTATTATTTATAGTTCTTTAAAAGACCTTACCGAAGCATTTGTGGGTGACAAAAAGAAATTCACAGAACCTGTAATGATAGATTTTGGAGTGCCCGGTATTAAAAGACTTGGATTTATAACTCAACATTCTCTTCTTGATCTGGGGCTTGAAGAGCAAATTGCTGTCTATTGTCCACATTCTTACAATTTTTCAGGTAATCTTTATATCGTTGATAAAGAACATGTACAACCTATTAAAAAAGATCCTGCAACCTTTATGAAATTTGTAGTTTCCGGCGGCGTATCTAACCTAAAAAAAGTTGACTAATATACTTCCTCGAAGGTTCTGGATGAAGGCTTGATATTCTTCTTTAGATCTTCCCGTTCCCATTCTGTTGGTGGGATTTCAGCAAGCTCACCACGGATTTGTAAGTATTCTGTATGTCCTTGAAGTGCTAGGTTTTGATAAATTCCTGTTTCCATTCCTTTCATGCCACAGATATATATGAGTGTATTTTCTTTTTCAAGAATTGGATTCAACTTTTCTGAATGATCGTTAATTGCACTTTGTACATAATATTTACTTCCATCTTCCCTCCTATCCTCTCTTGATACACAACTTAAATAATGAAAGTTGGAATGTTTCTCAGTCATTTCTTTGATAAAATCAGGATACAAAATATCCGTTCTGTACGCACATCCAAAAACCAGAACAACATCCCCTTTGTAATCAGATTCAAACAACTCCATAATCATTCCTCTAAACGGTGCTATTCCGGTTCCTGTAGCAAAAAATACATAGTTGAAATCTTTTGCATTTTCAGGAAGTAAATATCTTTTGCCACTTGGACCTGTTAGTTGAACTTTATCACCCAGTTTCAAATTAGATAAATAGTTAGATGCTACACCCAAATATAGTTTACCATCAATCTCATCAATAGTTCTTTTAACTGTAGTAGATACTAAATGTGATTTCCCACCTTCCCCTTTTGTTGGTGAAGACACAGAATACAGTCGCAATTTATGCGGGCGACCTTTTTCGTTCTCACCGGGAGGCAAAACACCCACCGATTGACCTACACGGATTCTATCAACTAAATCAGTACCGGATATATCAAAAGTGATATGACGTACAATATTAGGACTATTCTCTGCAGTACAAATGTAATTCTCTACTATAGTCGCTTCAGTAGGATTTTTTGGTGAATAAATATTTAGTTCAACTTCAGGTAGTATAATCTCAGCCATTCTGATATTTAGATTTTATGCATAAAAAAATCCAACACTCTAGTGAATGTTGGATTTGCAAAGTAAGGTTTTTCTGGTTTAGAAATAAAATGTTAATCCGGCGGTAATAACATTACCACTAAACTCTGTATCATTCAGATCGTCCCCTTTATCATCTAGGAATAGATATCGGTAATCAACATTTAATCCTGCACTTTCACTTAATGGTAGATCTAGACCAAAACCTAAGTGATAACCAATATTAAATGCTGCATCATCACCGGGATTTATAAAACCACCATCGTAATCATAAAACGTATAATAAGCTCCTAACCCCACTAAACCGTACGGTTGAAAATTTGAAGCCAAAGGAACGTGCATTAATAATGTGGCAGTTACCGGAATTTGCTTAATGGTTAAATCACCATTCGTGGTTGAATAACTTTGCTCACCTCTATATTCTGCAGCAAATTCAAACCCGAATATTTCTCCTCTTGAGCGTGTTTGAAAACCTATAAACATTGCTCCGTCATCCGCATCAGGTGCTTTATAATAACCGATGCGCGGTCCAATACCGGATCTATCTTTGGTTGGTGCCGTTTGAGCTTTCGTATGAGTTGAGAATGTTAGTAAAACTGCTAGTGTTAGCGTAGATATAAAAAGTTTCATAAGTAAGTATTAGTTCTTGTTAGATAATACTTTAATGGATATTGGCAGGACTAAGTTCCATTAAATAATACTAATAATTTGCTCCCTATTGATTACTGATTTTGTATCGAATCAACTCCTCAATTGTAGGTCTTTCACCTCTTTCTTCAATAAGTCGTGCAGCAACTCTATCCGTAACCTCAACGCCTCTCAAGCGCATCAAGTTTTCTTTGGTAAGTTCTTCTTTGGTATATCCCAGGTCCAACATTCTGCTGGTAAAGCTCGCAGTAACACCTGCATTTCTGGTTTCAATAAGTTCTTCGATCGTTAAAGTATAACCAAGTTCTTTCATCATTCTTGCATAGGTTGAACTTACATCTGCGCGTTGTAATTCTACTAATTGATCTAGCGTAACATCCGTATAACCTACTTCTCTAATTGCATTAGTATAAGTTGCAGTAACATCTTCGCTCCGTAATGCCAATAATTCTTCGTTAGAAAGCTCACCATAGCCCATATCCGCCATCCAAGTACCCATGCTTGCTAGGAGTTCTTCATTTGGTTGGTTTATTGCTTGTTCAATTCGATCAAGAGGATTATAAGTAACATCAGAAAAATCAAACCTAGAGCCTACATAAAAAGTAAGGGTAGCAAGAAAGGCGAATAGTAAAATATAATTTGAAAGCTTACCTGAGTTGGAGCTTTTATCTAAGGAACTCGGGTTTAACTGTGATACAGTATCATCTTCCAGATCTTTGAGGTCGTTTTTTAGGCTCCTGAATTTTGTACTCATTACGGCTCATTTTTAATTCTAAACGGGATACGAAGACTTCCATAAAAAGATGCGAAATTTGTTATCAAACAACCAACTTTAATGATTTATCAAGATCTCCAATAGTAAATGGCTTTACAATGAGATCAACAAAATTGGTGTTTTGTGCTCTTTCAAAATTCAATCGATCAGAATTACCGGTGAGATAGATAACTTTAGGATTGATACTCTCTTCAATTTTTGCCACCGTATCAATTCCATCCATTTCTCCTTTCAAACGAATGTCCATTAACAGAATATCAGGCTTTTGTTCTCTGGCAAGTTTTACAGCTTCTTCTCCTGAAACAGCTTTTCCTACTACTGTATGGCCTAGTTCTTTAACCATGTTCTCAACAACCAGAGAAATGATCATGTCGTCTTCAACAATCAATACTTTCTTGTTAATACTCATTTAATGAATCCTATTTGTCACTATTTATGTATTTATCGTCTTCTTTTTGTAATACTTAATCTTTTTTTGAACCTGGGTTAATGTACGATTCTTTACATTACTTTTATAATACCTCGATATTCAAAACTTCTCCCGTAATTGTACTGAAATGAACATGCCATTTTATTACTTCAGTATCTTCCAGTAGCACTTTAACCAGCCATGCTTTGTGGATTTCCAGTCTCTCTTCATCCTCTATTGGCGAGAACTTAAGGTGCACATCTTCTAGAATTTGTTCCGGTACTATTTCTTGCTCAAAAATCTGATTCATCATATTGGCATATCGTAGTTTCATACCTATTGTTTTGCTTTTAGCAGTTTTCGATCCGAATTCAATAAATCCCTGATCTATAACTGTATACCAATTTCCCCAAATTTTATTGTTCACCTTGCGCATTCTTACAAGAAAATTAACTAATTATTAGATTTACTACTACACTCTTATTTAAGATCCTTACATCTATATCAATAACTAATTGATAAATTTATGAAAAAAAATGTAGCTGTAATTGGCGCCGGTGTATCCGGAATTACTACTGCTGTATTACTTCAACATTTAGGGTTCCGTGTTTCCATTTATTCCAACAAACTTCCTTTCACTTCAGAAAAAACCCCATCTTTTGCAAGCCGGTTTCCCTCTGCATCCATAATTCCACATTCTGTATTTCACCAAAGCTTGATAAAATTTTTGAACATAGCCAAACCTTCTTTTCTGCTTTGCAGAGTGCTAAGTTTTCAGGGCTTCTAACTCATGAACATTACGAGTTGTTTGCATTTGAAAACGAAGTACCGAATTATGCTCGAAAAATTTCCGGGTACACAGATCTCGCTGATATACACTGGACTCCAAAACACCCTTCTATAGAAATTAAATCAGGCTGGAAATTTGATTGCTTTTTTGCGGATTGGACACTCTACTTCCCTACCCTTCTACAACCTTTTTTAGACAAAAAAGGAATTTTCATTACTGAAGAAGTTGATTTGAATTCGTTTAATACAATTAATGAAGACATTATTATAAACTGTTCCGACATCGGATCAAATAAACTGATGGCGAAAAAAATGCTCCTCTAATCTTATTAAGACACCTTTTAAAAGTTAAAAAACTCAACCTCTCCTATCTCCAGATAATAAAATCGTTTCCTATAATTTTAGACCGGGTACAGAAATTTATTCAGATTCATTCAATACTCCTTTTGATGTGTATGTGTATCCTCGAGAAAATGATTGGATATTAGGGGGAAGCAGATTCGGAGGAACTATAGACAAAAATGGCTTCTGGATTTCAAAAGATTCAAAATCCGAATATTTCCCTGATCAAATTAAACAGCTAAATGCTCAGATCTTAAAATACTCGTTTGGTATAGATCTTGAAGTATTCAAAAGTGAAGAGTTAACCGCCTTACGCTATGTAAGAAATGCTGAGGATGATTAAGAATCGAAAGAGATGGGAATTCTAATAGACTAATCATTCATGATTATGGCCATGGTGGAGCGGGAGTTACTTTAAGTTGGGGAGCAGCTTATGAAGTGTATAAAATAATCTCAGAAGCAGATGGAATCAGAGAACTTAGCTTTGAAGAGATTTTGAAAAATCGTTGCTCTATAATTAAGCTGTGAATTTCGATTTATAATTGAGCCAATGCCCTGATATCAACAGTATGCTTCCGATTAGTGTAATTCCAGCCTCGCCATATTCACCAAGCTGTTCGTTGAAATACCAAGCTATAAAAATAATTCCTAGCCCTAGAATTAAAAGCAGTGTGATTTTGGGCGATTTATGCCTTCTTCTTAAAGAAAGATAAACAGCAGGGGCAATCGCAATAAAGAAGATCAAATGAGTGTACTCGTGAAATTCTCCGAAAGCAGGCCAAAGTGGAAGTAAGGCAACTATCACAGGTACCAATAAGCAGTGAATTGCACATATCCCTGAAAGACCTATACCTATTCTGTCCCAAAATCCGGGTTTTACTTCCTTATATTCTTCCATTTCGATTATTTAAACAACCCGATTTTTTTGATTGGATTTAAGACTTTAAAGATATCAATATATCTAATTCTTTCTGTGTTGAATGTTGTATTACTTACTGCTTTAAACTTCTTTGAGTGTTAAAGGCAGAATGATACTTATTAAAAGCATTCCCATAAAAAATAAGAATACAATTTGCAGGCTAAAAAGTGCAGTTATAAACCCAATACCTGCCACAATAATTGTGAAAAGCCCTATAAAAGTATTTGAGAGTGAAATGTCGTTCTTTTTCAAGCATGTAGCTAGAAACTAGCTCAAATATGAAATCATTCGTTTACAAAATCTTAACCTATTACAGTTTATTCTTGGTTACTTTTAGACCATGAAAAGAATACTAACTTTTTTGAAATGGCTTTTGCTAAGCTTTGGGCTACTTTTGATTGGTGCGTTGATTTATGTTCATAATTTAGATTTCTCTATGAGTGATGAAGATATTGCACATGCATTTGCAGATCTTTCCTATCACCCTAAAGAACACACACTAGAACTACCGAATAGATCTATTCACTACGTAGCAATTGGAGACACTTCAAAACCTAAAGTACTTTTTGTTCACGGATCGCCCGGCTCTTGGGATAATTTTTTAGGATTTATGCGCAATCCAAACTTGCTGCAAAACTTCCGAATGATTTCTGTAGATCGTCCCGGTTTCGGAAAGTCTGGCAATGGCAACCCTGAACGGTCTCTTAAAAAGCAAGCTGAACTAGTAGCTCAGGTTTTGAAAGAAGAAAACCATTCAACGAATTCCATCTTAGTAGGTCACTCATTAGGCGGGCCTGTGATAGCAAGAATGGCGATTGATTATCCCGAGCAAGTTGATGGGTTAGTTTTTGTTGCAGCCTCTATCGATCCCGATCTTGAGAAAACTAAATGGTTCCAGATTCCGGTTCACTATAAAATTCTGTCCTGGATCTTACCAGACATGCTTTATTCTACTAATGAAGAAATTCTTGCTTTAAAGAAGGAACTCATTAAAATGAAACCTGATTGGAAACTAATCACTCAACCTGTTTCTATCATTCAGGGAAAAAAAGATAGATTAGTACCTTACGAGAATGCAGCATTTGGTAAAAAAATGCTCCAAAACTCAGAACCTAAAATGGTTTTAAAAGATATAAATCATTTTGTGCCTTGGGAAAATCCGGATCTGATTACTGAAGAAATATTCAGAATAGATTCACTAATCAATTGAGTATAAAATTCAGAATATATATTTACTCCTTAAAGCGATAGCCATACCCTCTCTGCCAAGCAAGAGCTTTGATTGATGATTTGAGAGATTTCGATATGGAATCAGGTCTTCAGTTTTAACCGCAAGAAAATTGAATGTTGGATGTTCATCTGTTCGATGTTCTTGATCTCCTTTTCGTGCTGGTTATCAGGAGATTGCTTCGCTACCGCTCGCAAATGTGGAACTTATCCTGAATTGAAGTGAATATAAAAACGGTTGGACGAGCCGAAGTCGTCAAACCGAAGTGCCATCAGGCTAATGCAGCTCCTCCATCTGTCGACTTCAGCTCGACTGATGGAACTCGAAAGCTGCTATTTTCCCCCTCGTTCCGCACGCTCGTCGGTGGAACGTAACCACTCGATGAATTAAATGTACGGGCTTTGGCGCACCGACGCAGAGCATCGGAGCGAGAATAGATTAAATTTTTATCTGCATCTTTATTTGAAGGTGAACAAATGCATTAAGGATTATTTGGCAGATTACCCTCGTTCCGAACGTCTCGTTCGGAATGCCGTGCAGAAGCTCCGGCTTCCGGTACAAGTTATAAACTTCCTAAGCATTTAGGATTTCTAGCCACCGCATTCGCTAAAAACTTAAAACAACTTTGGGAAAGTTTATTGGGAGCAGGAACTTGGGAGGGAGAGAATTTTTACTCCTTAAAGCGATAGACATAATGAACTCAATATGACTTTAATCTCACGAAGTGATATTTTTGAGGCTCCGTCTAATTGATTGGTCTCATTGCCAAAAATCTTAAAAACCTTTACATGTCACATTCAATTGTACGACCAGAATTTCAAAAATTTGAACATATTCCTACAAATATATTTGAAAATGCTCATGAAGCATCCATACATGTTGCTCATGAAATAGCGTCTTTAATAAGAGAAAAATCAGCAAAAGGAGAACAAGCCGTATTAGGATTAGCTACGGGTTCTACACCTACTCAGATATATGATGAACTTGTTAGGTTGCATAAAGAAGAGGGATTGAGTTTCAAAAATGTAGTCACTTTTAATCTGGATGAATACTTTCCAATGGATCCTGAATCTATTCATAGTTATGTCTATTTCATGCACGAATATCTGTTCGATCACATTGATATTGATCCAAAGAATATAAATATCCCAAATGGCACTTTAGAGCGTGATAAAGTTTATGAGTTTTGCCAAAATTATGAGCAAAAGATAGAAGAAGCAGGTGGATTGGATGTTCAGATATTGGGTATAGGTAGAACCGGCCATGTTGGGTTCAATGAACCCGGATCTGGAATTAGTTCTCAGACAAGACTTATCGCTTTAGACAGTTTAACCATGTTAGATGCCGCAAGTAGTTTCTTCGGTGTAGAAAACGTTCCAAGAAGAGCCATTACAATGGGTGTTGGTACTATTTTGAATGCAGATAAAATCTTCCTTATGGCTTGGGGGGAAGGAAAAGCCGAGATTATTCAAAAAACCGTAGAAGGTTCCATTACTCCACAAATACCCGCTACTTTTCTACAAAAGCATAAAAATACAGAGATCATTTTAGATGAAGCTTCTTCAGCTGAGCTTACCAGAGTAAAAACTCCGTGGCTGGTAGGTCCAATTGAGTGGACTGATGTAATACTTCGAAAAGCTGTTGTTTGGTTAAGTTTAAAACTTGGAAAGCCCATTTTAAAGCTTACTGATGAAGATTATAGAGAACATGGCATGAATGATGTTCTTACAACTATAGGAACTGCGTACAATGTAAATATTCGCATTTTCAATGAGATTCAGCATACAATTACAGGGTGGCCGGGTGGTAAACCAAATGCTGATGACACAAATAGACCGGAAAGAAAATCACCTTTCCCGAAAAGAGTTTTGATCTTTAGTCCACATCCAGATGATGATATCATTTCCATGGGAGGAACATTTATTCGTTTAGCAGATCAAGGTCATGAAGTTCATGTTGCTTATCAAACTTCCGGAAATATTGCAGTTTTTGATGACGAAGCAGTTCGTTTTGCCGATTTTGTAATGGATTATCACAATATGTTTGGAACCGGCTCTAAAGACATTGAAAACCTTTATAAAAAGGTTCGAGATTCTTTAGAAAACAAAAAACCTGGTGAAGTTGACTCTGATCAAGTAAAAACCATAAAAGGAATGATTAGAAGAGGTGAAGCTAAAGCTACTGCACGATATGTTGGTTTACCAGACGAACATATTCATTTTCAGGATCTACCTTTCTATGAGACCGGTAAAGTCCGCAAGAACCCGATCGGCCCAGAGGACATCGAAATTACTAAAAACCTGATAAAAGAGGTTAAACCTCATCAAATTTATGCTGCCGGTGATTTATCCGATCCGCATGGTACTCACAGAGTTTGTTTGGATGCAATTTTTGCAGCTTTAAGAGAACTTAAAGATGAACCCTGGATGAAAGATTGTTGGGTATGGCTTTATCGAGGTGCTTGGCAAGAATGGGGCATTGAAGAAATTGAAATGGCTGTACCGCTTAGCCCAAAAGAAACCGATCGTAAACGAACCGGTATTTTTAAACATCAATCACAGAAAGACCGCCCTCTTTTTCCGGGAACCGATAAACGAGAATTCTGGCAAAGAGCGGACGACAGAACAAAGACAACGGCAAAATTATATGACCAATTAGGCTTAGCAGAGTATGAAGCTATGGAAGCTTTTGTGCGTTGGAAAGAGTTGGATTAAAAGATAACTATTATCTAATAATCAATTTTGGTTCAATTAATACTTTTGCAGGTACTTTACATTCCGTTTCATCAAATACCATCTTAAAATTGTTAAAAAAGGCTTCACCAAGAGTCTTGGAATCTATTCCGATGGTATTTAATGCAGTGTCTTTTTCCTGGCTTTCTTTAACATTACCGAAGCCTAGAATGGATATATCATTTGGGATATCATATCCTTTTTTGATGAGCGCGTTTTTAAATCCTCTGGCAACTTCGTCGTTTGAAGCAAATACTGCATCTACTTCTGAGCTGGAAAGATCAAGCATTGCTCCAATATTGTATCCATCTTCATACGTTGAACCTTGATTTTTAAATGAGTTTCTAATCACAATACATCTTCCACTAGCATCTTGTTTTTCAAGCTCGTACAAAAATCCTTCTAGTTTCAAATCATCTGATTTATATCCATTCTCATCCAGAATCACGCATATTTTCTTTTTGGACTTTTTAAGTAACTCATTAGCTGCCATTCGTCCTACTTTATAATTATCAATGGTAACTATTGGTACATCAGAATCATAAATATCATGGCAAAAAAATGCCGGTACTTGATTCACAATTCTTTTGTAGAGTTTAACACCAAACACTGACTTCCTGGAAGTCCCTAAAATTAAACCATCCACTTCATTATTTGTGAGCAAGTTTGATATTAACTCTTCATGGTCATTTATGGTTTTAGATACATGTATTACAAGCTCTTTGCCTAGCTTTTTTGTAAGCCTTTCTACCTCAGTAAGTATATCAAAGAAGTTTGCATCGTTATAATTAATGAGAGCGAAAACAATCTTGTTGGTGAGCTCTTTTTTATCCGTATCAAATTTGAGATGCTTTTTATTGATAAACGTACCCTTGCCTACTCTGCTCACCAAATACCCTTTTTCATTAAGTAACTGCATGGCTTTTTTAACGGTTGACATACTTACATCATACATCTCAGTGAGCTGTAGATAATTTGGTAGTCTCCCACTTTTTCCAAAATGATTATTAACAATTTTATCAATAAGATCTTCAGTAATTATTTCGTAAAGATGCTTATTTGTATCGTTTTTGTTGATCATTATTAATTTTTGAACGGTTTATAATTCTCCCTAATACTAATGAATTATTAGGATAAAATGTGGTCGATCAATCTACAAATCATCTAGGGTTTTTTTTCAATCTAAATAGCCTATAAAATGTTTAATTATAATTATTTTGAGCCTAATTCTTCTGTACACTACTAAACGTTTTCCAATTCCCTAACTGAGCGACGATATTTTTACATATTATGTCCATTTATGCTCTTTATGCTTCTTGACTTAAAAATAACAATAGGGTATCTACTAGTATATGAATAGAGTAGCAGAAAAACGCTTTTATCTAACAATTACCAGGATTTTTATATGAGTTTTATTTCAACCTTCAAAAAGAATCCCTGGTCGTGGATTCCTAGTTTATACTATACACAGGGAATTCCGTACGTAATGGTTGTTACGGTTTCGGTGATTATGTATAAAGATCTCGGAATCTCAAATTCAGAAATAGCTCTTTATACCAGTTTACTTTCTTTGCCTTGGGCTTTTAAACCGGCTTGGAGTCCATTTATTGATATTTTCAAAACAAAGCGCTGGTGGACGTATCTTATGCAGGGTTTGATCGGAGTTTCCTTTGCCGGAGCTGCAATTACGCTAAACACTCCATATTTCTTTGAAGGTTCATTGATATTCTTATTTATTGTGGCTTTCTGTTCTTCAACTCATGATATTGCAGCTGACGGTTTCTACATGCTCGCACTAGATGAAGAAGATCAATCCTTTTTTGTGGGGATCAGATCTACATTTTTTCGTTTGGCCATGATAAGTGGTGAAGGACTTTTTGTCGTTCTTGCAGGTATCATCGCCACTTCTTCAGGCAGTGTTAGTTTTTCATGGATTTCTATTCTTGGAATTGTAGCATTATTGCTTTTTGTAATGTCTGCCTATCACAGCTTTATTCTCCCAAAACCAGCAGGAGACTTCCCTGTTCGTAATGAAGGTGAATCCCCATTTAAAGCTGTTTTGGAAACTTTTGTAGCTTTCTTTAAGAAAGATCAGATTTTACTAGCCATTCTTTTTGTAATGCTTTACCGGTTTGGTGAAGGTCAACTCGTTAAAATTGCTGCTCCGTTTTTACTGGATTCAAAAGATATTGGGGGGCTTGGGCTATCCGTAACAGAAGTTGGAGTAATTAACGGTACTATTGGATTAATTGCTCTTACAATAGGCGGGATTTTGGGGGGAATTGTTATTTCCCGTCATGGACTAAAGAAATGGCTTTGGACTATGATTATTTCCATGAATCTTCCTAATGCTGCCTATTGGATACTGGCTCACTATCAGCCTGAATCTTATTCGATTATCAGTAGTTTAGTAGCCCTCGAAAAATTCGGTTACGGATTTGGTTTCGCTGCTTTTCTCATGTACTTGATCTATATCGCAAGAGGCAATTATAAAACAGCACATTACGCTTTCGGAACTGCTTTAATGGCTTTCGGTATGACCATTCCCGGATCCATTAGTGGTTTTATACAAGAAGCTATTGGTTATGAGAATTTCTTCATCTGGGTATTAATTTCAGCAATTCCAATTGCTATTATTACCCCTTTCATTAGGATTGAAGATGACTTCGGCAAGAAAAAAGAAACGGCTCCTGAATAATAACCATCGGAAATAAAATAAAACTCGACTTACACTTTAAGACTACACACTAAATAATTACCCATGAGATTTAAGAGATACACAACAATTGCCACGCTTCTTTTTTTAGCGATCACAATTAACATTAATGTTTCAGCACAGCCTAAAGCTATTGGAGTGCCGCAAGTTTTGATTCAACAAGACGGCATTAACTTTCAAGCACCCGTTTGGTCGCCTGATGGAAATACAATTGCTGTTACCGGCGATCAATACCGTGGAATCTGGCTAGCCAAAGCTAATGGTTCTAACCTGAAGCAAATTACAGATGCTGATGCAGGTTATGGAATGTCATGGTCTTTGGATTCTAAATCTATATTAACCCGACTAAATACTGTAGAAAACAGACGCAGAAACCATGCAATCGCTATTTTTAATACAGATGGAAGTTCTATACAAATAACAGAGCCACGGTCAAAGATGGAAGTTCTCCCTAAATGGGCTCAGTATGGAGAGAAAGTAGTTCTCATCCAAAATGATAAAATAGAAGCATTTAATTCCGGTAAAGATATGCCACAACAGTTCAAGTCGAAGCCAAGTCAGGCCTTTTATGTGCTTAAAGGCAATGAAATTGCAAAAGGAATGATCCCAACTAATTCTACGGAGAACATCTCTCCTTTTGATAATGCTCAATACCTGAATTTAGAGGTTTCACCAGACGGTCAGAAATTAGCTTTTGAAGTGTATGGGGGAAATCTATATTTAATGAATGTAGATGGTTCCAACTTAATAGATCTTGGGAAAGCGAGTCGCCCAAATTGGTCTCCTGATAGCAATTATCTGGTTGCTTCGATAAGCGAAGACAATGGCTATAATATTACCAAGGGAGATCTTTTTGCTTTTAGTGTCGATGGATCTCAAAAAATCAATCTGACAGAAAACACGGATTTGATTGCCCAAAACCCAAATTGGTCTCCAACAGGCTTAAAAATTGCCTTTGATGTACCAACTAGTGGTGCCATTTATACCATCACTATTCAGAAATGAAATTTAAGAGAGAAATTAACATGAAATTCAATTCATTAGAAAACGTAATGAAATCATTAGCGCTTTATTCCCTGCTAAGTATAGTCTTAGTCAGCTTTTCATCAACAACAAATGCTCAGGAAGTAACAGGACTTGAAGGGGTTTCTATCTTTATAGATCCTGGTCATAGTCAAACTGAAAACCAAGGTCTTTATGGATACTCCGAAGCTGAAAAAGTACTCCGTATAGGTTTAGCTCTTAAAGAAATGTTGCTCACTCAAACCGATATTGATACCGTTTATATTGCCCGAACTAATGATTCTCAACAAGTTCCACTTGGCCAAAGAGATGATTTAGCTAATGCTACCGGCGCTGATTTCTTTTACTCTATTCACAGTAATGCAGGTGCTGCTTCAACCAATAATACCTTAATGTTATACGGAGGTTGGAGATCTAATGGGAATACTGTTGAGAAATCTCCTAATGGAGGTAAAGCTTATGGGGATTTACTTATTGTTGAATTAACTGATGCGATGAGAATATCTACCATTGGCAACTATGCAGACAGAACTTTTTACCAGGGCTTTCCTGTTAATCACAGCAACAAATTTCCTTATTTATTTGTAAACCGAACTACAAATATGGCTTCACTTTTAAGTGAAGGTGGGTTTCATACTAATCCATTTCAGCAAAAAAGAAACTTGAATGCCGAATATAAGCGATTAGAAGCACAAGCCGCTTTTTGGGGTTTTCTGTCCTACTTTGGTGTACGGGAACAACAACCTGTTGTAGGAATTACAACCGGAGTAATTTCTGATGACGACGATGGTTCTGCACTAAATGGCGCTACAATTTCCGTTGATGGCAAGGAATATACAACCGATACTTTTGAATCTTTATTTAATCAATATTCTTCTGATCCTGAAGAGCTTAAAAATGGATTCTATTACTTAGAAGGGCTTTCAAATGGAGATCAGCAAGTTATTGTAAGCGCAGAAGGGTTTTATTCTGATACTTCCATGATAGATATTCTTACCGATGATTTTACTTTTCATGATATTTCTTTAGTGTCTGCCATTCCGCCTTCTATTAATGGATTGGAAGTCACCGCACCGGTAATGGTTAATCCTGGAGAAAATTTAGTGCTTCAATTTAGTAGGAAAATGTTGAAAACTTCCGTTGAAGATGCCCTTTCTATTACTCCTGCTGATAGCATTCGGTTGATATGGCGTACAGATTCCAGACTTGAAATAGTTACCAATGAACTCGAATTTGAAAGTAATTATACTCTTAAAATAGATTCCACGGCCATTGATAAATCCTCTTACATGCATCAACTTGATGGAAATGGAGACGGGGTTGGTGGAGATTCTTTTGTTCTCGAGATAGAAACCGGGAATGCAGACATCCAATCGCCGGTTGTTTCTGATATCAGGCCTACAAATACAAAACTGAATGAGTTGAATCCTATTGCTTCTGCTACTTTTGATGAGTTTCTGGATACAACCATGATAAATTCAGCAATAGAAATAAAGAAAGGAACGTATTCTGTTCCCGGAACCATCAAATATTATGAAGTCTTTGGAAAAAGCGTTCTGAACTTCTTCCCTTCCGAAAGATTGGATCCAAGTACGAATTATGTATTAAAAATAAATGGTTCCATTAGTGATACTGTAGGGAACGCACTTGGTTCTGATATTAACAGAACATTTCCCACAACCGATCAGGAAATTAGTACTCAAACAATTGTTGATGATTTTGATGATGGGTTAAATGTATGGTGGGAACCTTCTCAATCTGGAAGTACAACAGGATATGAAGCTGAACAAACCAGTTTGGAAATAGAGACCGATATCGTAAATCTTTTAACTGAAAGCACACAATCTCTACGTGTAAATTATGGCTGGAGAACTTCCGATACTGAATATTTAATTCGTGTATATCGTGGTAGTGTTACTACTCCAAAATTTAGTAATTCAACTATACTTCAAGTTTATGTTTTTGGTGATGGAAACGGCAACAAGTTTAGATTTATGGTTAGGGATGCGAGTGGTCATCTCGAGGGTAGCGAATGGTATAATGTGGATTGGCTGGGCTGGAAACTAGTTTCCTGGGATATGAGTAACGATCCCGTTGTTGCATGGGCTGGTGGAGCAGACGGAACGTTGAATGGCACGCTTTATCTTGACAGCTTTCAACTCACCTATGTTGACGGTCAGCCTTCAACCGGGTTTATTTTATTTGATGATCTGAGAGCTGTAGAAATGGGCTTGGCTACTTCCAATGAAGAAGAAGTGCTCGCAGAGATTCCAACAGAAGTAAAGTTAAACCAGAATTACCCGAATCCATTTAATCCGAGTACTAACATTACTTTTGGATTACCACAACGCAGCAACGTAAATATTACGGTTTATGATGTATTGGGAAGAAAAGTGGCTACTGTTTTCTCCGGATCTAAAGCTCAAGGATTTCACTCCATTCAGTTTGATGCTTCAAATCTATCCAGTGGAATTTATATTTATCAACTGAGAACAGATTTTGGGATCATTTCCAAACAGATGACTTTGTTGAAGTAATAAAAAAGTCATCGAAATCATTAGCAAGATTCGTAAGGACAATTCATGCATTGCCCTTACGAATCCTTACTGAAACACTATCGAAGATAGATTACTTTATAGGCATATCTGAAACCGATTCAATAAAAGCATGCTCCAAATAGAACTGCTCTAGCCCTGCCACAATCTGTTCGGCTATTTTTGCTTGGAAATCAGAATCCGTTAACAATATCTCTTCGTTAGGATTAGAAATAAACGCTGTTTCTACCAACACATTTGGAAGCTCAATAGGAGCATTTAAAGAAAAATTAAAACTACCGGTTAAGCCATAATCATCCAATCCTAAACTTATCATTCTATTATACATGATCTCAGCTAATGGTTTAAAAGCAATGTGTTTGTAGAATGAACCCGTTCCTGTAATTTCTAATGGATCTGTCCCATAACCAATTGAATTTGTATGAATACTCACCAAAAGATCTGCTTTTTTATCAATAGTCATCGCTCTCCTTTCTGACATATACACATAACTGTCATCTGTACGGGTCATTATAACTTTAGCTCCGGCTTCTTCCAGTTGATTTTTTAACAATTCAGAAATTTGAAGGGTTATATTTTTTTCCTGATTACCGGCAGCACCTAATGCTCCCTTATTATCCCCACCATGGCCGGCATCAACGGCGATTACTCTTCCTGTTAATGGCTTTGTAACACTGGTAATAACCGGAGGCCGTTTAATTCTGATATCCATAATAGAACCCCAACCGTAACCAATCGAATATCCCCAATTTTGGCTATTAGTTAATTTTATAGTCAATCTGAAACGTTCATTTTCAACCTGTTCCCAATCTACACTTTCAATTCCTTCGGAAGTAAGATATTTGATCTTCCAATTTGTATTTGAAGTAGCTCCAAAAATATCCACTACGATCTTGTTAGGATCGATTTCCTGCGTGGTGATATAAGGCAGTTTTTCAGCTAGAGTAACTCTTATCAGATCGTATTTTGAATTTCCTGATACTCTTATATTTCCCGTTAATGAAGAAACAGGCTCCAGTTCTTCATTCGTAAATTCAACAAAACGGCGAGGAATCCAAGCATCCAGACTTTTTGAAAGTCGAATTTTATACATCCCTTGTTGCATACCCACAATATTGAGCTTAACTCCTTCGGGAATGGTTCCATATTTTGTACCACCTAAGCGATCTGTACCAAGCCCCACGTTTAAATAAGCATCATCAGCAATAACTACACCTACAATCGGTTCCGGTAAAAAACTCACCGTAAAAGTGCTTACTCTTTTGTGATATCCGAGTAACCCTTTCTTAATTTTGAATGTGATTGCAGCATCTTTTATTTTATCTCCTTCCTTCACATAATACGTTCCTCTGTAAACTCCGACTTTCCCATCTACCAATCCGGGAGAAACTTCTTTCATCTTAATATTATCGGTAAATCCATTTATGTTGAAATAAGCATCCTCTCCGGGCTTTCCCTGAAATTGAACATACAAAGCTTCCCCGGGCTCAAGCCAAACATCAGTACCGGGCTCAACCATTAATTCTGAAATTATATTTTTGTCCAGATTAGGTTCTTCAGGTTTAGGACGCACAAGCATAAGTGTATCAGATAGACTATTGCCAGCCATCTCAACTCTGAAAATAATCTTCGTTGTATCCGCATCGTGATCTATCATTCCAATAAAAGCCCCGCTTGAATATACTTTTACGCTTCTTCCGTTGATATAAGCAGTTGCGTTAGGGTTTGTATTGGCTGCCACTCTATACCTTGAAAAGGTGTAGGTTACCGTGTCTTGTTCAGGAATAATAATATTGAGATATAAAGAATCTGAATTTGATGCTTCTATATTCTGCCCTATAGCAACCGTATTAAAAAGAACACAACTTAAAAAAAGTAGCCCGATCCGCTTCATGAATTTACCTGTATAAATAGTATTGAGATGATTTTTTTCTGAAAGATTCTACATCTTTATTGAGATATTCTTCAATATCTGCAACTTTGTATGATTTTTTAAACCTATTTCTGATTTCATTAGTGCCTGAAACTTTATCAAACATTGACCAACGAGTTTTGCCTTCTTCAAATATGTCAATTTCAGGATACATTTGCTTATGAACTTGCATAAAATAATACTGTAAACTCATTAAATGAGCTTTTGTGTAATCTGAAAAATGAATCTGAACTCCATGTAAGGTTTTGCCTTGATCTCGTCCGTAGAATGGTTTAAAAACAATGGGACGAAATTTTACACCCGGAATGTTAAGTGCATTCATGTTTTCTGCAAGTTTTCTTTCATCAATCCATTCTGCTGCAAAAACTTGAAAAGGCAATGTATATCCAACTCCTTCAGAAAAAACACCCAGTTCTCCCATAATCCCTGTTGAGACATAAAAATAAGCGGAATTTGCATGTGGAATATGAGGGGAAGTTGGCACCCATTGTAATCCCGTTTCTTCAAACGTCATAGATCTTTTCCACCCTTCCATCTCAACAACCGTAAGATCTACTTTTTTACCTTCACCCAACCAACCTTCTTCGTTGATCATTACAGCAACTTCTCCGGGTGTCATTCCATATACATAAGGAACCGGATATTGGCTAACGAAGGAGAAATAACCTTCTTCTGCGATATTTCCTTCAATTTTATTTCCCCCCAGTGGATTTGGTCTGTCTAATACAACAAAATCGATGTCAAATTCTGCAGCTGCCTCCATTGCTAAACCCATGGTACTAATGTAGGTGTAAGATCGAACTCCAATATCCTGAATATCATAAATCAATACTTCTACGCCTTTCAACATTTCTTTAGTAGGTTTTCTGGTTTCGCCATATAAAGAATACACCGGAACTTGAGTTACAGGATCTACATAATCATCCACCTTATCGCCGGCAGCAATTTCTCCTCTCGCTCCATGTTCAGGTCCGTATAAAGCTACAAGTTCAACGTTTTCTGCTTCAAAAAGGATATCGATAGTTGGCTTCAATGAAGAGCTTAGTCCTGTAGCGTTAGTAATCAATCCGACTTTTTTGCCGTTCAGTAAACTAAAGTTCCGGCTTTTCAGGACTTCGATCCCTGTTTTAATCGGTTCAACTTCTTTCTGATCTTGAGCACACGCTACCGTTACCAGACCTATGCTAATAAAAAAAATCAATGGATTTTTAATGTTCATCTGTAGTTTTTTATTACAATTTATTTTCAAATTTAGTTGAAGTTAAACCTTCTGAAGTTGAACTTCTGTAACTAATTATTAAAATGATTTGATCAACACAATGAAGGATATTCAGCATACAATAAAAGACTTATCTCTGAAAGATAAAATCGCTCAATTATTTCTTATCGGTTTTCATGGAAATGATTGCGATGAGGGTTCTGATATTTCTAAGTTAATTACAAAAACAAAACCCGGTGGAGTTATTCTTTTTGATAAGGATATGGTTTTTAACAAGCCGGTTCATAATATCAAATCACCTGAGCAACTCAAAAAGTTGACGCGACAACTACAAGCAACTTCTGAAATACCTTTATTCATTGGTGTCGATCAGGAAGGTGGATTAATTAATAGACTAAAACCTGAATATGGGTTTCCTGAAACGAAATCGCATCAAAAACTTGGAGAAATTGATGATGTTGAAACCACCAAAAAGGAAGGCGAATTGATCTCAAATGTTTTAAAAGAACATGGAATTAATATTAATTTTGCTCCTTGTGTGGATCTTGCCTTAAATGCGGAAAGTTCTATCATTGCAAAACGTGAACGCTGTTTTGGTGCAACTTCAGCACAGGTAAATAAGCACGCAGAGGCTTATACTTTAGGGCATCAGGAAAATAATATTTTAACCGCTTGCAAACATTTTCCAGGCCATGGAAGCGCCGCCGGCGATACACACGCCGGATTTGTTGATGTAACCGACACTTGGAAAGCCGATGAAATCGAACCTTATAAATTTATGATTAACAAAGATCTTTGCCCTATCATAATGACCTCTCATATTTTTAATGGTAATTTTGATGCTAAATACCCGGCAACGCTTTCGAAAAATACTATTCAGGATGTGCTAAGAACTGAAATGGAATATGATGGAATTGTGGTTTCTGACGATATGCAGATGCGAGCTATATCTGATCATTATGGATTGAAAGAATCCCTGAAATTAGGCTTAGAAGCAGGATTAGATGTTTTTTGTTTTGGTAATAATCTCTTGAAAGAACAGATTGATCTTGAGGATGCCATTGATTCTATCTCTGATTTGGTAGAGCACAATGAAATTTCTGAACAACGAATTGACAAATCTGTGAAAAGGATTCTTAATTTAAAAAACCAATATTTGAATTAATTTTTCAAAAGATTATTCAATTCTTTAATTCGGTTGTTATCCAGCTTGGTAACTAGGTGTAATGTTTCTATACCCAAGACTTTATAAAACTTCAGAAGTTCCGGATTTGTGGTAAGGTTCTGCAAATGTCTCTGTATAGTTTCAACATCCCCGCGAGCAATTGGTCCTGTTAAAGAACCTTTAAAACCTTTTTCCTTTATATTTTTTAGGGAAGATTCTGTTAATGGAAGCAATGCTTTTAATGCTATTTCCCTGTCAATATCTCCGGCATTGGCAATATCTGTGGCCAGTTTCATCAAAGTAACCAGATAGTTTGCTGCTACTACCGCTGCTGCATGTAAAAGAGGTTTTGCTTCGGGATTGATTTCAAAACATTCAGCTCCCAGATCTTCCGCTATTTCGGTTAAAATTTTTAACGCTGAAGCATCTCCCTCCATATCAAACCAAACACCTGCAAGAGAATCATCATCAAGGGTAATGGCTTTAAGCGGGTGAAAAGAAGCTGTTTTTGCTCCTTTTTCTGCCAAAGATTTCAGTACTGATGAATCCAGGGTTCCTGAACAATGAATAACATATTTATCCTCAAAGGATGGAAAAGAGGAGGCCAATTCATCCGCAAGATTTTTGATATCTCTATCATGAACCGTTAAGAAAATAATGTCACCTAACGCATTTTTAGATTCAGGAATTGTATTTCTTACAAAAGTTGATGCTATCGAATACCCTGCATTTGAAAGAGATTTTTTCAGAGCCCCGCCTACTCTTCCAACTCCAAATATGGTTATAGATGGTTTGATCATTTAAAGGCGATTTCATTTACAGGAACATGAGCAAACCCACCTGCAAAAGTTGTCTTTTCTGTTACAGGAGTAAACCAGATATCTAAATCCCAGTATTTAGAAACTAATATTCCGGTCATAAATGCACGAGCACCTTCTACTTTTTTGTCTTTACTGTTTAAATAATGATGAAGTCCTGATTCGTTATTGGAATCAATCAATCCTTGGAGTTTCTCAAGTTCAGCCGTATTTGAATTTGGAATATCACAGCAGAAAACGAGCAATGCATTTCTGGATCTGAACAACTCATCGATAGCGAATGCCAATTCTTTGACAATGGCAGGATCATAACCACCGATCTGAATGCTCACCACATCAAAATCATCCTGGCAAACCTGCATCATCATTAACTGAGTATATAAGCTCATTCTATCACTCATTCCTCCATCACTAATGTAGAAATCATCTTCTTCATCACATAACTCATTTCGGGCTTTATCGTTTACATAAACTTCCCCAAATGGAGTTTTGAATGAATGATTTGAAGGAATGCTAAGCTTTTTATCCAATTCTCCTTTATAAGATTCTATTACCACGACTGTATCATAGTGTGAACCTTGAACATTTTTATAGACTGATGTCAGTTCTTCGGGATTATCAGAATTAATATGAGTTGGAACAAAAAGTAACTTAATGCCTGGTAATTCTTTTCTCACATTTGGAGATTTATTGAAAGCAGTTTCCAGCTCTTTTCGTGTAATGTTTGCGAAAGCCATGTGATGATATTTATTTAACTCTTTGACATAAAAAAACCTAAAGACACTTTTCCCATCAGATGAGATTAAGTCTCTTCAGGCTTAACAATTCAGAACCGTATTTTATAGCTTTAATAAGCAATAGAAATTTGATGATTCAGTTCTTGAAAGCTACAAATTTGAAACGTCTTTTCATCATTAATTCTTACAAAGAATTCAGACTCTCCTTTTTTTTGGATTTCAAGCTCTTTTAAGTTGGTTCTCAGTCCTGTTCCCAAACACTTTACTGCTGCTTCTTTGATCGTCCAAAGCAAAATTGGATCTTCATCTGAGAATACTTCCCATTCACTTTCACCGAGTATTCTTTTTACGATTCGCTCATCTACAACACGGTTTAACCATTCAGTATCTAAGCCAATATCTACAGAATCGGAAATCGCACAGAATACTTGGTTTTTGGAATGACTAAAACTTACGAATTTCTCTGAGTTTCCATCAGTAGCAAAGGGTTTGCCCAATGGATGTTTTTGCAGTTTGAAATTGTTTTTTGAGCCTTCTTCTATCAAAAGTTCCTGGAGCAACTTTCTCGCAGAAAGAAACTCATCTTTCCTATGCTGATTGGTAAACTCATCCCACTCTTTACGTTCATCTTCAGTTAGAATATCAGCAGATAAATCTGACCTGATTTCAGAATAACCGAGTTTCACCTCGTGCGGAAAGTCAATAATTGAAGAAGTATCCAGCAGTTTCAAAAGATTGAATAAAGATTAAGGTTAATGCCACAATTATCCGCTTAATTCGGTATTTTTGAGGTCTTTGATTCGCAATAAAACATATTAATAAAACGATTACATGTCGAACCAGGAACTTACGCATTCTGAACAAGAAGAAATACGCCGCGAAAAACTTACCGAACTTAACAAACTTGGAGTTAATCCCTACCCTTACTCTTTTGATGTAACACATTACAGTAAACAGATTCAGGAAAATAAAGATCTTATCAGAGATGAAGAAAGCAATCCTGAAACAGAATCAGTTGCGGTTGCAGGGCGTGTAATGACTCGTCGAATTATGGGTAAAGCAGCTTTCTTTAACTTGCAGGATTCGCAAGGCACTATTCAGATCTACATTCGTCGCGATGATGTTGGTGTTGAGAATTACAATACCGTGTTCAAAAAAATGGTAGATATTGGAGACATCGTAGGAATTAAAGGATTTGTATTTAAAACCCGAACCGGCGAAACTACGGTTCATGCCGAAGAATTCGAGTTTCTTACAAAAACACTGCGCCCTATTCCTATTCCGAAAGAAGTGGAAAATGAAGATGGCGAGAAAGTAGTATATGATGCTTTTTCAGATAAAGAACAACGTTATCGCCAACGTTATGTTGATCTTATCGTAAATACAAGTGTTCGGGAAACGTTCAGAAAACGAACGAAACTCGTTCAAACCATGCGAAATTTTATGAATGACCGTGGTTATTTGGAAGTTGAAACGCCGATCCTTCAACCTGTTTATGGTGGCGCTTCAGCAAAGCCATTTGTAACGCATCATAATTCATTAGATATGGATCTGTATTTAAGAATTGCCGATGAGTTATACCTGAAAAGGCTTATTGTTGGCGGCTTTGATGGGGTGTATGAGTTTTCAAAAGATTTCAGAAATGAAGGATTATCCAGATTTCACAATCCTGAATTCACACAAGTTGAATTGTACGTTGCTTACAAAGATTACAACTGGATGATGGATTTCACAGAGAAAATGATCGAAAAAGTTGCTGTTGAATTACACGGCTCCTCAAAAGTGACCGTTGGAGAACATGACATAGATTTCAAAGCTCCATGGCCTAGAATTCCTCTCTTAGAAGCCATCGAGAAAGAAACAGGTAAAGATTTTTCCGGAATGGAACTCGATGAAATGAAGAAGGTTGCTAAAGAACTTCATATAGAAATTGACGAAAGCTTTGGAAAAGGAAAAATTATAGATGAAATCTTTGGTGAATATGTGGAATCAAAACTGATACAGCCTACATTCATTACTGATTATCCGATTGAAATGAGTCCGCTTACAAAAAAGCATCGCACGAAAGAAGGATTGGTTGAACGATTTGAGTGTATTTGTAATGGTAAAGAAATCGCTAATGCGTATTCTGAGCTTAATGATCCTATCGATCAACGTGAGCGCTTGGAAGAACAAGCCGCACTTAGAGCCGGTGGCGATGATGAAGCAATGACTATTGATGAGGATTTCATCCGAGCTCTTGAATACGGAATGCCTCCTACTGCCGGAATTGGTATTGGTATTGATCGTTTAGCTATGATTATGACAAATTCTAATTCTATTCGTGATGTACTATTCTTTCCACAAATGAAACCGGAATAGTCGCTTTGCGAAAATTCCAAAACTCAAACAACAAATTACATTTCCCAATACGTTATCTAAACGTTGGGATTTGTTTATTGAAATTTGAAATTTAATTCTATGAATTTTGAGTGGTATTTAGCGCTGCGTTATTTCAAAGGCAATCGAAAAGGTGCACGCTTTTTATCATTTATTAAAATTATGTCGATAACCGGTGTTGCCGTAGGCTCTGCCGGATTATTGATTGCACTTTCCGTTGTTCATGGATTCAAATCCACCATAAATAACAAAGTGCTTGGATTTGCTCCACACTATACGATTTCAACTCAGTCTTTCATTAAACCTACCATTGAAAGAGCCGATACAATGATGAGTTTTTTAGATCGGGAATTTCCTGAAATCACTAAAAAGCAGCCCGTTGTTCAAGGTCAGGTAATGATTCAGACCAAAGATGACATCAGCGGAACCATTCTTAAAGGCGTTGATGAAAAAGGTGGAGTTTCAAACCTGTATCAATATGTGAAGGATGGAGAATTTGATCTTTCGATTCAAGAAAATGGAATGCATGGCATTGTAATAGGTACAAAATTAGCTTCACAATTAAGTGCAACTATTGGCGATATTGTTACAACATACACGGTTAATGGGGTTCCGTCTCTTATTAATTCTCCGGAGATAAAACAATTTATAATAACAGGAATCTATAAAACAGGTATCGATCAATTTGACGATGTGTTTGTGATTGTAGAACGCGAGCAAGCCAGACAGCTTTTTAAACTTCGCCCAAATGAAGCCAACGCTATTGAGATCAAACTTGAAGACGAGAATCAAATTGAATCTTTTGAAGATAAATTGATTGCTGCGCTTTCCTTCCCTTTTTTCCCTGAATCTATTCTTGAGAAATTTGCAGGTATCTTTGCCTGGGTTGAACTTCAGGAACAAATGATTCCTCTGGTTATTGGAGTAATGATCATCGTAGCAGCTTTTAACCTTATTGGCGCTGTTTTAATGATGATTCTCGAACGAACAAGAGACATCGGAGTGTTGAAAACTATCGGGACTAAATCTTCTACTATTAGAAGAATATTTTTATTTGAAGGCTTATTGGTCTCTTTTGTTGGTTTGATTTTTGGAATCGGCATCTCCCTCCTGTTTGCTTACATACAACTACAGTTTGAACTAATTCCTCTTTCACAGGAGAACTACTATATGAGTTATGTTCCTGTAGAGCCACATTTGTTGGATTTTCTTATTGTGACAGTGGTGACAACAATTCTCTGTGGACTTGCTTCGTGGATTCCTGCTCGTGTCGCTGCTAAAACAGATCCGCTTAAAGTAATTTCTTACGGACGGTAATTGTACTAAATTGTCATCCTTGTAGATGTTATGTAATTTATTGACGGTTATGGCGAGATAAAAAGAGAGGGTCACCCTGAACCCACTCTAGCGCAAGCGTCTCGCTTGCGCCATTTTTAGTAAATCAATTCTACTTCTATTAGTCCTTTCTTTCCGTAGTAATCTTTCGCGCTACTATACAGCCAATGTTCTGGGTTCCCACTCTAGCGCAAGCGTCTCCCACTCTAGCGCAAGCGTCTCGCTTGCGCCATTTTTAGTAAACCAATTCTACTTCTAACAACCCTTTCTTTCCGTAGTAATCTTTCGCGCTACTATACAGCCAATGTTCTGGGTTCTCAACATAGCTTGCTGCTACTGGATTATAATGTAAATATGCCAGTTTTTGATCAATAATTTTATTGTTCGATAACTCAATCGGATGGTTATTCTGTTGCCAAAATTGCCAATCTTTATTATTACTGTTATTCAATCCCGCTGTAGTCATCATTCGATTCATCCATTCTCTTCTACTTTCTTTAGAATAATTTTGAATTTCTTTTCGGATAGATCGAGAAGTAAAGCTTTTAAAATCTCTAAGTATATCTTGCATGGGTTCTTTATGCGTTCCCATTATTAAGTGTACATGACTCGGCATAATACACCATGCATAAATAAGTAATCCTTTCTCTTTTTGGCAGTATTGCAAACTCTCTATAATTTTATCGCAATATACTTTTCTCGTAAATACATCGATCCAATGTATTACGGCGAAACTTACAAAATAAGCTTGTTGCTGATCTAAAAATTTATATTTCCTACTCATTGTTACTTTTTTGTATCAGTAAGACAGGTTGAAGTACTATTCCTTACAAAAAAAGCCCAACTCTAATATATTAGAATTGGGCTTTCGTGTTAATTTGTTGTTGGTTGCTCACTCTAGCCCCACTCTAGCGCAAGCGTCTCGCTTGTGCGTTTTTAGTAAATCAATTCTACTTCATCTCACTCTAGCGCAAGCGTCTTGCTTGTGCGTTTTTAGTAAATCAATTCTACTTCATCTCACTCTAGCGCAAGCGTCTTGCTTGTGCGTTTTTAGTAAATCAATTCTACTTC
>CAXBHO010000033.1:0-34768 GCA_963975485.1 uncultured Balneola sp.
CTCCTCACTCCGTCAGGTAAGCTTTTCTAACTTTAAATTCAACATATAAGGATTCGGAATCCTTGGAGGCTTTTTTCTTAAAAAATTAACCATCTTTTTATACTCATGCGCTTTTCACATAGGCTGTGAGCGTGCGGAACGTGGGCAAAATAAACGTTTCTTAATTGTTTATGAACCTTTTTCTTAGAATCTGCCAAAGGCATCACTTTGTGGGAACCCAGGTTAATAAAAAGGTGAAATCAGGTAAAAAAAAACCCGAGTCGTTCAAAACCCGGGCTTATCTTTAGGGCATTTGGTGCTTTTAAGCATCCAAAAGCTCGATTGCTCTTCGTGGTGTAATTACGACTTTGTAAAAGTTAAGTTTCAGTTTCGATTTAGGTGAATATTAAATACTGTAAAGTGATGGGTTTAAATTCTATGGTTGTTATCTTTGGATATGAAAACAGAACAAATTTTTGATTTATCTTTCAAACAGGTTGGGATTGGAATGCTTGTACTAGTTGGAGTATTCATTCTTACTTTTAGTTCGAGAACTGCTCGTATATCCCAATCTAAAGCGATTATCGGGACTATAACTACTGATCTATATTTAAAATCAGACATCAAATTAAATGAGCTCCTTGAAATCATGGATTCAACAAATATTGAATTTGATAAAGAAGAACTAAAATGGGTTAGTCCATTATTGGGATGGAGGAGATTTAAAAAAGGTCGTTATTCTTTTGATGGTGAATATTCGTACAACGAATTTTTAACGAAACTGGCTTTTGGTAGTCAGGATCCAATTCCCGTTACCATTTTACCAGGAATAACTGTAGAGCGTTTCTCAAGAAATTTAGGCTCTGTTATGAGTTTTGATAGTGTGGATGTAATGAATGTATTTTCAGATAGTTCTTTTATCGCTTCTAGAGGGTTAACTAAAGAACAAGTTTTTGGGAGGATGCTACCCGATACCTATAATATTTATTGGACTTCAAGTGCAGAAAACATCATAGAAAAAATTCTTAATGAATTTGAGTCAAGGGTAGAAAAGCCGTACAAAAGCAGAGCCGATTCTTTGGGCTATTCAATAGATGAAGTAATTGCTATGGCTTCAATTGTAGAATGGGAAGCAAATATTGAAGATGAAAAGCCAATAGTTGCAGGTTTGTATTGGAATAGATTGAAAGAAAGAATGTATTTACAGGCTGACCCAACCATAAGCTTTGCTGTAGGAGAAAGAAGACGACTTTTGTTGGAAGATTATAAAGTCGATCACCCTTTTAATACGTACACCAAATACGGGCTTCCACCGGGGCCGGTAACAAACCCAAGTTTTCAGACAATCAAAGCTACCCTTTATCCGGAAGAGCATAATTATTTATACATGGTTGCGAGTCCTGAAGGCGGGCATCTTTTTAACAGGACGTACGAAGAACACCTTGTAGATGCAGAAAAGTGGAGAAAATGGTTAAGGCAACAATATAGAATTAAACGGCAAAGAGAAAAGGAAGGAGCAAGTGGTTAAGATTTACTTTTAACCTGAGTTTCCACAAAGTGATGCCTTTGGCAGATTCTAAAAAAAACTTCTACATAAGCTTTCTTCTCCTTCATAAGGAGAAGGACTCGTTGATATAAACTTGGATTGCAAATAATCGGTTCCCAAAATATGCTTCTGCATTTCCTGAGGAAAAAACTACTGTGTTTGTGTTTAATTCGGATTTGCAAATGAGAAAGCGTTGTACGAGTTTGTACGGAGGTTATTATGAAGAATGTGATAAAACCTATCCTTCCGGAACTGATGGTCGGATGGCATGTTTTACAGAAGTTCGTGCCTTGAATCGATTATGTTTGAATGATTGTTTTAATTAAACGTTTATTTTATAGCTAATTAACAAATAAATAATTGGGAGTTGAGCTCGTTCCGAACGTCTCGTTCGGAATGCCTTGTTTGAGGCTCCGCCTCAATGGAAGCAGAGCTTCCAAATTAGCATCACGCAGCGGAGCTACGTGACGAGGGAAAAATAACTCATACACACTTTTTGGGATACTACCAATTTTCTACATTGTGCCATAGTTTTTCTCAAAAAGAAGAAAAAGGGTTCTTGTCTTTTTAAGAAAATGGAAAAATCAATTTTTAGAACCCACCTTAAGGAAAACAAATGGAATTCATAGAACAACTTAGTAGAAATGAAATGAGGACAATAATAGGAGGCAACGATTGTGCAGTAGGATGTCTTGGTCTCTACGGTGGATACTATGAGGAGTGTGATGAGACCTATCCTTCCGGAACTGATGGTCGGATGGCATGTTTTACAGAAGTTCGTGACTTGAATCGATTATGTTTGAATGATTGTTTTAATTAAACGTTTATTTTATAGCTAATTAACAAATAAATAATTGGGAGTTTCTTTAAAGAAGGTATCCTTTTGTACTATTCTTGTAATTTTTATATTTGCTCTTTCTTGTAGTGAATCAGACAAAGTTCAGGATAATGAATTTCATAAGATACCCACTTATTCAGTAGATAGTTTAGAAAAAGTGTTATCTGAAGTGCCTTTAGATACAGTAATGGCTTTCGATACTTCAAAAGCAATTGCGCCTTATGATTTGGTACAAACGTTAGATAATAAGTATTGGATATCGTCTGATCGTTTAGAAAATCTAATTATTCTTTTCGACCAACAAGGAGCATATCTGGCAGAAGCAGGTGGAAGAGGCAGAGGCCCCGGTGAATTTGAAGGAGCAGAAGTACTGCATGTGGGGTGGGATAATAAGCTATATGTATTAGATATGCGCTCCCAAAGAATTACCCAATATCAAGTGGATAAAAATGGATTCACATACACTTCTTCTTTTTCTCCCTCTTCTTCTTTTGAACCTGCTTCTAAATTACGAAGTGTTTATGCCACTGAATGGGGTAATTACGGAGTGATACGTAAAATAATAGATTATAAAAAGGGCGAAGAAGAATATTCTTTATTCGAACTGGATGAAGAATTTAGAATAAAAAAGCGACTTTTTACTATGGAGGGAAATGAGAAAATGTCGTTAGACAGATGGAATCATGTGGATCATCTTGCGGGGCACAAAACGTTCTGGAATTTTGACGGAGAATGGTTTTATCATATTTCTTCCCACAACACAGTAGTAAACAAATATAATGTACGAACGGGTAAGTCCCGATCTTTCGCTCACCTAAATTTGGAAGACAGGAGACTTACAGATGAGGTTAAACTCGAACTCATGGAAGTGGCTTCCAATATGACAGAAAGGCTTGATAAAATTCATGAAGCATTTGTAAATGTTGAGGTTTTACCTCTTTTTCAGGATTTTACGGTATATAATAATGAATATTATATGATCATATATAATCCAAGCAGTATCAAGAACACGGAAATAATTAAAATAAATGAAATATCAGGAAAAATACAGTATATAAATTTACCTTTGAGTCTTTGGAAGGTTAAAGCAGGCAAAAAAATGATTTATGGTACAGTTACCTTTGGTGAAGATGCTCAAATTCGAATAATAAGATTTAAAGAATAAATAAGTTTCAAGCCCGAAACTTTGTTTTCTTATTTCCAATCTCCGGCTTTAGCTCTTTCCCAAGCTCCTGCCTGGGATGCCACTCAGGGAACTCTTGCTCCCTGTAAATTATCTTCGACAAATGGGCTTGTTTCTCTTTGTTTATCGGTTAGGTATTTGGAGCAGGAGCCTGTCTGCCGACAAAGGCAGGCCCCTGTTTATTCTCCCAAGCAGGGGCTTGGGAAAGAGGTTAAAGCAAATATAATAGTTCATATTAAAAAAACAGGAAGTTTTCCGTTTTACAAAAATTAGATTTAATTCCTGTACAAATTTATACTTGCATCCTATCTATGATTATATTTATTTCGGTTAAAGAGCACTCTTAATTTAACAGTTCTTTAGCATGGAACAAGTCGTTGTTGATTACCTTAAAGATTTAGGAATTTCTGTTTCCGCAGAATATTGCAAGAAAATGATTGTATCCCATCCCGATTATCCTTCTCTGCTAGGCGTATCGGATGCTTTGGAACGTTTAGGCATTCCAAGTCAGATTGGAAGGATTGAAGAAGAGCATCTTTCCAAAGTAGAATTTCCATTTTTGCTTCATTTAGAAAGTGCAAGAGATGGACTAGTGCTGATAAAGAAAAAAGAAGATCTTGGAAAAGATCATATTGACCTAACGCAATGGAAAGGAATTGTATTAAAAGCAGAATCGGTTGATAAGATAACTGATACCGAGCACAACAGGGAACTCAAGAAAGAACGCTTAACTAAAAGACTATTACTTGTATTAACAGTTTCTTTATTAGGTGCGCTACTGCTCCCCACACTTCAAGCATTTTCCTGGACTAGCTTAGCATTACTCTCCACAAGTATTGCAGGTACAATAGTAGGGTATATACTTATTGCTAAGGAATTAGGAGTTACTTATAAATCCGTAGAATCTTTCTGTAATACCAGTACACGTGTGAACTGTGATAAAATCTTGAATTCGGAAGGAGCGCAGATAGTAAGTTTTTTTAGTCTTTCAGAAGCGGTCATCAGTTATTTCGTTTTTCAATTAATTGTTGCAGGGATAATACTTCCTATTACAGGCTCGAATGTAACTTACTTGTGGGTGTTGATGGCGGGTAGCGCATTGTCTGTTCCTATGGTTATATACTCTTTGTACTACCAAGTCATTAAAGCAAAGACATGGTGTAAGCTGTGTATGCTGGTTAATGGTGTGCTTATAACACAGGCTGTATTTTTTGGATTCTTATTTTTTAATGAAGTGATAGTTATAGAAGCAATAGAGTTTGTTCCCTTTATATTTTCAGCATTCCTTTTCCTGGCTATTACTGCTTCTGTAGTTGTACTGAAAGAAAAATTCCAGAAAATCAATAAAGCCGTGAATGCGGAAATAGCAGCAAACCGGGTTAAATATGACCCGGAAGTGTTTGCACATTTGCTGTTTCAGGGTCAACAGGTACATACCTCTACCTTTGATAAAGAAATGATCATTGGCAATCCCAAGGCACCCTTTAAATTGTTGATGGTTGCAAATTTGCATTGTCATCCTTGTAAGCTTGCATTCGAAAACGTACTTGAACTGGTTGATAGTTTTCCAGACCAAGTAAACGCAGAATTACGCTTCCTTATGAGCGGAGGAAATCTTATTCACGGGATTATGGCGAGTACCTATTTAATACAGTATTGGAAACAACATATTTATGGGATAGAAAGTGAATCTGATGATACCCAAAAATTAATCCAAGACTGGTACAACCGCATAAGTATGCAAGATTTTGAAAAATGGTATCCAAAAGATGTATCAATTGTTGATAGCGAGGAAAACATCTTAGAATTACAGCATTATAAGTGGGTTACTGATCATAACATAGACCGTACACCCACTCACTTTTTGAATGGTTACCAATTCCCTTCTAAATATGGAGTCAAAGACTTAGCAAATCTTATGGCAGGATTGGAGGGCTTTATGCCTAAGCAAAAAAAGGGGTTTAAGAGAAAAGAAAAAGAACTTGTTAAGTAACAAGAATGGTTTGCTTGTTTCCATATTTAAAACAAGATTAACAATAATTAAACCAAAGAGGATTCTATTATGGAATTTTTAAATGTATTAAGCAGAGAAGAAATGAAAAATGTTAAAGGTGGGCATGGAGGATGTCATGCGTACTGTTGTACAGGTGGACCAGGTACATGTGTCGAAACAGGATCATGTACTGGTTGTTCTAGTACCAATAATGAAGATTGCCAAACTGAATTAGCAGGTCTTGGATTTACTTGTGCTGAAGGAGAATACCTAGCATCATTGTATTATCCACAAGAAGCATAGCATTGTTATTAAATGCGCAATAACCAAGCCACCATTATAAAAAATTAATGAGTGGCTTGACTTTTATCCGAACTTCAAAAGAAATTTAATGTTTTTAAGATTATTTTTTTATTCAATATTAGTTGCATTAATAGTGTTTGGATGCTCTTTCGAGCATAAAAAGAAAGAAGTGTTAAACAATTCAACTGGATCAAACTTAATCCCGAATGAATATCAAGGCTTAAATAATATATTTCTTGGTTCGGACTCTGTTTCGATTTATTGTTCAGTGTTACTCAAAAGTAATCTAGTATACAATGGAGATAGTACTGATTCTTTTTTTTCTGTAGGAGAGTTTGTTGTAGATGACTACGGGCGGATTTTTATTGAAGGACATAAAGAAATAATTGTGTTTGACTCAACAGGGAGTTTTTTAAAAAAACTAGGGAGAGAAGGAAGAGGTCCTGGTGAGTTTTCAAATATGACTAGCCTTTCGCCAAAAATTAGATCAAATAAATTATATACCTATGATGATGTCTTGGGAAGGATAAATATATATGACATTCGAACTTTAAAATTTTCTCAATCATTTGTAATAAACCGTAAGAAAATCAACAATATTGAGGATTTAGCAAAAACGCATGTACAAGGATTAGTTGGTATAACTGACAGCCTTTTTTTATTCGAATTTGAGGATATTAGAACAGATGATATAGAAAAAGAGTTATTTAGGAGATATTATTTACTTAATAGTGATGGAGAAGTTGTTTCTAAAGAGATATTTAATGTCCAATACAAAAATCCTAACAATACAAAAGCTTACTTTTTTTCCCCTCAGAAATCCTTTTTCCCTCTTCAAAATGGATCTGATAGACAAACTAAAATTTACTTTGATGCGGATAATAATCTCTACACGTCATGGACAGATAACTTCTTTATAAAAATTTTTGATGTTCAAGGCGAGTATAAAAGATCAATATTTTATCCTTTTGAGAATAGCACTTTAAATGAAAATGATATCATTGAGACTTTTGATTACAATGAGAAAGTTTACCAAAGAGCAAGAAAATATAACTTCCCAGAAACTTGGCCTGCGATAGATCAGTTTTTTATTGATGATGAAAGTAGGATTTGGGTCTCAACTATCATTGATGATGAACAGAACTATGAGTGGTGGATATTGAAAAACTCAGGAGAGCTAATTTCTAAGTTCAAGTGGCCAGGTGAGCGTTTAAAACGAGCAAGAAATTTTCGTGTACAGCCTGTTGTTAAAAACGGATATTTCTATATACGTGAATCTGATAAAGAAACTGGAATGAAACAAATAGTTAAATATAAAATCGTATTCGAAAAGAAAATTAAATGCTAAGCTTTCCACATTTTCGCCAGCATGACACAATGGATTGTGGACCAACGTGTCTGAGAATGGTGGCGAATCATTATGGGAGAAAATATTCGTTAGAATCATTACGAAAACAAAGCGGGATAAGCAGGGAGGGAGTTTCATTATTAGGCATAAGTGAAGCGGCAGAAAACATTGGATTCCGTACGGTAGGAGTAAAACTAACACCTGAACAATTGTTTAAAGAAGCTCCCATGCCATGTATTGTGTATTGGAAACAAGTGCATTTTGTGGTGGTATATAAAGTAAAGAAAGATAAAGTGTATATTGCAGACCCGGCAGCAGGTAAGGTGGTGTATTCAAAAAAGGAGTTTTTAAATTCTTGGTTGAATCATAAAGCCAATGATCAGAATAGTGGGATTACATTACTTTTTTACACGACCCCAAAATTCTTTGAACGAAATAGTGAGCAAAAAGACCGCTTAGATTTTACCCGATTATTTGAATACCTGAAGCCGTACAAAAACTTGCTTGGTCAGCTCGCTTTAGGGCTTGGGGTTGGGAGTGTTTTGCAACTCATTTTTCCCTTTCTTACTCAGGCCATTGTAGATATTGGGATTAATACCCGGGACCTGAACTTTATTTATATCATCCTGATTGCTCAAATCATGTTGTTTGTGGGTCGAATGGGGGTAGAGTTTATTCGTTTCTGGATATTGCTGCACATGAGTACTCGCATTAACATTTCCATTCTTTCTGATTTTCTGATCAAGCTCATGAAACTCCCTATGCCTTACTTCGATGCTAAGATGACGGGCGATATTATGCAACGAATGGAAGATCATGTTAGAATACAAAACTTCTTAACCAGTCAAACCCTGAGTACGCTGTTCTCATTTGTAAACCTATTGGTGTTTGCTGTTGTGTTGGCTTACTACAACATGCTTATTTTCACCGTGTTTTTGGTGAGTAGTGTTCTATACGTAGGATGGGTACTTCTTTTTCTTAAAAAACGAGCAGAGTTAGATCATAAACGCTTTGGAATTTCTTCCGGTGATCAAAGCAATGTCATTCAGCTTATTCAAGGAATGCAGGAGATCAAACTCACCAATTCAGAAAAACAGAAACGTTGGGAGTGGGAACGATTTCAGGCAAAGCTGTTTCATTACCGGGTTAAAAACTTGTCATTAAATCAATATCAGCAGGCGGGAGCGTTTTTCATCAATGAAGGGAAAAATATTGGAATTACTTTTTTAGCTGCAGTAGCCGTAGTAAACGGACAACTCACTTTGGGTGCGATGATGGCTATTCAATATATCATTGGTCAGCTAAATAGTCCTATCCAACAGATTATTGGATTTGTGCAATCTACTCAGGATGCCCATTTGAGTCTTGAACGATTAAATGAAATCCATAAACAGGAAGATGAAGAGCCGGAGAATAAATCATTTGTATATGAACTCCCGACTAAGAAAAGTATGGAGATTTCTAATTTAAGCTTTACTTATCCGGGAGCAGGAAATGAGCCTGTTTTGAAAGATATCTGTTTATCTATACCCGAGGGGAAAACTACGGCTATTGTTGGAATGAGTGGAAGTGGTAAAACCACGCTTCTAAAACTATTGTTAAAATTTTATCCATTAGATAGCGGAGATATCCGGGTTGGGAGCACCAATCTTGATACTATAAGCCACAGAATTTGGAGAAGGAATTGTGGGGTGGTTATGCAGGACGGATTTATCTTTTCGGATAACATAGCCCGAAATATTGCGGTTGGTGAAGAAGAACCCAACATGGAAAAACTCAAACATGCGGTGAAAGTAGCAAATATCCATGAGTTTGTAGACTCTTTACCTTTGGGTTTTAATACCAAAATCGGTTCTGAGGGTAATGGTATTAGTCAGGGTCAACGGCAGCGTTTGTTGATAGCCAGAGCGGTGTATAAGAATCCGGAATTCATCTTCTTTGACGAAGCTACTAATGCCTTAGATGCGAACAATGAAAAAGTAATTATGGAGAACCTGCAGGAGTTCTTTGAAAACCGTACGGTTGTGGTTGTTGCTCACCGGTTAAGTACCGTTAAAAATGCAGATAATATTGTGGTTTTAGACGAAGGAAAAATAACAGAACAAGGAACTCATCAAGAGCTTACGCACGCAGAAGGGGCTTATTTTGAGTTGGTTCGTAATCAGTTAGAACTTGGAAATTAAAAATTATGGAGACTTTAAACCACAAATACCTGATATGCTGAAAGGTGAAAACGGGAAACAACAAAAAGTTCGAAATATAGATCTTTCTGTAAGAAGTGAAGAGGTGCAGGAAATAATTGGAAGACCTCCTCATTGGTTAGTGCGTGGAGGAATTGGTGCTCTTTTCGGAGTATTGGCGCTAATTTTTATTGCGGCTTCTTTTGTTAAATATCCTGAAGTGATAAAATCTCAATTGACTCTTACCGCAATAAATGCACCTAAAACAGTAGAAAGTAAGCTGAATGGTAAAATTGTTAAGCTTTTCATGGAGAACGGAAGTAATGTCAATAAAGGCAAAATAGTAGGATGGATGGAAAGCACGGGGAGTCATTCATCGGTTGAACTACTAAGCGATCAAATTGATAGCTTGGAAAAATGGATAGTGAATGAAGAATTTTCAAAAATTAAAAGCACTCAAATATCTGATATTCAACAGTTAGGTGAGCTGCAATCAACCGTTCAAGCGTTTAATCAGGTATTCAGAGAGTATATTCTGTATCTGCCCGGGGGGTATTTTGATCAAAGAAAAGAGATATTAGAGCAGGAACAACAATACATAAATGATTTATTAACAAGATTAGAATTACAGCAAGAGATTCAAGAGTCTAACTTTAGACTTGCTGAGCAGGAATTTGAAGCAAAGAAAAAGCTGGCAGAAAAAGGCTTAATTGCTCGGTTGGAATTCTTGAATGCAGAAAGTGAATTCTCGAATATGAAAATGCCTCTGCAACAAACTGAATCCGCAATTATCAACAATAAAGTATCACAAATTTCCAAGCAAAAAGAACTGCTGGAACTCATTCGACAAGAAGATGAGATAAAATCAAGAATCAAACAATCATTAAACTCCCTTAAAAGCTCAATTAATGATTGGGAATATCAGTACTTGTTGAAAGCACCGGTGTCAGGATCATTAGTTTATTCAGGAGTAGTTCAGGAGCAGCAAACCTTACAAGCCGGTCAGACCGTTTTCTTCATTGAACCATTTAACACCGATTTTTTCGGAGAGATGAAAATCTCACAGGCTTCCTTTGGTAAAATAGAAGTAGGGCAACAAGTATTGGTTAGATTTTCAGGGTACCCCTACCATGAATTTGGTTCCGTGATGGGGGAAATTGAATATATATCAGAATTTCCGATAGGTGAAGGTGAACTTTTCGCAAAGGTCAGGTTTCCGGAGGGTCTAAAAACAAATTATGGAAATAAATTAACTCCAGCGGATGGCATGGAGGGTGATGCAGAGATTATTACTCAGGATATGCGCTTACTGAAAAGAGTGTATAATAATTTAACGAAAGAGCTTGTGAATTAAGCAAGAAGGTTTATCTATCCTTTTAAAATAGACTAACATTAATAAACCAAAGAGGATTCTATTATGGAATTTTTAAATGTGTTAACGAGAAATGAAATGAAATCTGTTAAAGCAGGAACTGGAGGAAACATACATTGTTCAATTGATGGAAATCAATTTTCTTGTACAGGAGGGTCTTTGATTGAATGTACGGATGCATGTGCGGACATTGCTGACCTAATTGGGCCAGGAACTTATTGCGGAGGATGTGCTCAATTTCCAGAAATGGAGTAACCATCAATATTTATTTGAACTAAACTCTCACTTTATAAGTGGGAGTTTTTTATAATTAGATAAATCATTTTAAGTTTAAAATTTTACGAAGTCAGCACTTTAAAAAAAATTATAACTAGTAAATCTTGTTTTGAAACGATATAAAAAAACTGTTCTGTCTTATTTAATCATCATCTTTATTGGATGTACAGCTCATGAAGAACATAATGTACCGGAAGAGTTTAAAAAACTTACAAATTTGACTGTTTTTCGAGTCACTTCATTGTCCAATCAAATATTTTCATTTCAAAAAGACGTTGTATATGGAGATTCTAAAGATAGAATTTTTGGTAATCAGGGGAGTGTAATAGTGGATAGTTCAGGAAGAGTGTTTATTGCTGATTTGCAAAATAAGGTTATTAATGTTTTTGAATCTGGTGGTAAGTTTATTACTCAACTTGGACGAGAAGGGAGAGGCCCCAATGAATTTACTTATATCAAAAGCTTACAGATCCGACATAATCGTTTATATGCGTTTGATTCTAAACAAAATAAAGTGAATATATATTCACTCGATAATTTAACTGCTTTGAAAACAACTGCACTTGGTAAAAATAGAAGTAATTATTCCGACTTGAAAGGAGCTTTTCCTGAAATAGTTGAGTTATTTGTAGTAAGCAAAAGCGCTTTTATTGCAAAATTTAAGTCAGATGATTCAAAAAAAGTAAAAGCTTGGCAAAACTTTGATTTTACCGGGCTATTGTTTCCTTTGGATAGTGCTGGTAACTTTACCTCAGATAGAATTTTGGATTATAAAATGGCAACGGGCACACAAATTGGAACATCATTCTCAAACGCTTTAATAGGTTATCATTTAAAGGCTTTCTTTGGAAATACATCGATTTCTCTGTCAAGTGATAATTACATTTATCTTTCTGAACCAAATGAATTTCTGATCAAAGTTTATAATTCAAAAGGTGTTTATAAACAGGCCTTTTATTACCCATTTCATAAAATACCGCTAACTCAAGAGTCTGCTATTGAGGCAAAGCTGCCTGAATTGTATCTCAAGAATTGGGAGCTAATCAATGCTCCCGAATACTGGCCAGTAATTACAGATATGAAAATAGACGATCAAAATAGGCTTTGGGTAGCGGTGACTGTGGAAGACATGAATGTGTACGAATGGTGGGTACTTGAACCTTCAGGAGAAATGCTAACTAAGTTTACATGGCCAAGAGATAAGCCTATACAACAAATTCGCAATGGTTATTTATACACCAAAGAGAAAGATGAAGAAGGTGCAGATATTGTGGTTAGGTATTCAATTGTGATAAAATAGACTTGATTTTCTAAAGCTCCATAATCTCAATGACATCATTCCCTCACTATCGCCAACACGACCAAATGGATTGCGGATGGTAGCAAAGCATTATGGACGAAAATATTCGTTGGAATCTTTACAAAAACAAAGCGGGATAAGCAGAGAAGGCGTTTCTTTACTAGGCATTAGTGAAGCCGCAGAAAACATTGGGTTCCGTACGGTTGGTGTTAAACTCACTCCTGAACAACTGTTCAAAGAAGCGCCTATGCCTTGTATAGTGTATTGGGATTATGAAAGTTTTCAAATAGCTTGCCTAGCTCGCCGAACGGTAAGCAAATACAGAGGAATTGAATGAGCCGGTAAGACTAAGAAAGCAAATATAATAGCCCATATACAGAAACAGAAAGTTTCCTGTTTTACAAAAATTAGAATTAATTCCTGTACAAATTTATACTTGCATCTTATCTATAATTATATTTATTTCACCTGATCGTCATTGCTGTCCTCACCATTGATGCGGATACTCTCTTTTAGAATCAGCTCTATTCCTTGTTCTCCGATGCGTTTGCGGAAATGGACAAGCTCGGAGGCTTCACAGGGTACAGAGGCGACAAATTCCTGATTGCCACAAAAATATTGGTAGTAAAGATTCTCGCCCCATTGCTCTACCACACTCTCGTCAGAAATATTTCGAATGTGCTTCAAGATCAACAGTCCAACCATTAAGCGAATCGGCTTTGCAGGCCGTCCATTGTCAGGACAATAAAGTGGACTGAATGCGTCTTCAAAAAGAGTCCAATCTATCCTATTGGACAAAATGTACAGAGGGTGTTTTTGGTTTAACGTATCTTCTAAAGAGAAGAAAAAACTGGATTGATTCTCTATTTTTGGCTTGGCTAACCTAGTTTTAACTTGCAAGGTTTATGGCCTAAACATACGAAACCTTGTAGATATACACAAGAAAATGTCAAGTTATCTTATTAACAATCAATAGGTTATTATATTTTTAAGGGACGACTATATAAGAAAATCAAGTGCTGGTATTCAATATTCGAATATTAAAGACAATGGTGGTGATGGGATATATGTGTATGATGCTTCCGTTGGAGATTATAGCGCATATTTCAGAGGTAATGATATTCAGGGTAATAGTGGAAATGGGATAGAATTGAGTTATAATGCATCTTTATATGATGGACAAGGAGCTGTAAAGGGAAATAACAATTTAGATAATAACGGTAGCCATGAAGTCTATCTCTCAAGCAGTAATGCCCGTTGGTATGGTGCTAATGGTGGAAGTTATTCAGCAGTCGGTGATAATACTTCTTCTAAATTTGTGTACAATCTGGCCTAAACAACGTCTGGTGAATCCACGGTATCCTGGACAGTAGGCAAGAAAGACCACTCTTTGATCAAATTGTAGCAACGGGAATTGTATTAGCAATTATTACCCATTCAATGGTCGATTCTCCGTTGCATGTGCTTCCGGTATCGGTAATTGGCTATGTGAGTTTGGCGTTAATTGACCCGTTTAGTAAAACGTTTGATTTGAGCAGAGTGAGTAAGTGGGGATTCATGGTACTTGGAATATGCTATTTGTTGTTTGTGTCAGTAAGAACATTAAGAATCTATCCGGCGCAAAAATTTTGGAAACGAGGAGTAGAACTGGCTGAGCAGAGACAATGGAAAGCGTCAATTTATCAATATGAGAAAGCAATGGAAAAATTTCGACAAAAAGGAGCCTTAGCTCATCATGTAGGGTCAGCGTTGGTATTTGATGGTCAGTATTCGAAAGGCTTGTATTAGCTTAATGAAGCGAAGAAAGATGTTAACGATAAAAACATGTATCTCACAGAAAGCTACGCTAATATACAGCTCAAGAATTTTAAAGAAGCAGAACAGTCAGCAAAAAAAGTGTTAGCGATGTTTCCAACTCATCTGGCTCCGCATGTGCTTCTGGGAGAGATTTACTACGAGCAGGGAAGAATAAAGGAATCAAAAGTCTCGCTTTTAGTATGTATAAATGAAGAAATTTCTATCAAATCACCTGAAACGAAGCAAATTTCTGTGGATGCTGTGAAGTATTGGAATAATGTATTTGGGCAGATTCCTGACAGATATTGAATGCAGGTTAATTTGTTTAACTAAAACTCAAAAATAATTTCATCCTCTTCTATAATATTCCTTAGCTTTGACCCTGAGTTCGATTCTAAAAATTTGTTCAATGAGCTTTAAATCAGCTTACGACATGCGTCACTCAGAGCCTGCCCGTAGCCGTTTCGGCAAAGGCAGGCGGAGCGAAGAGCCTACACAAAAAACGGCCTATTTAGTTAGCTGTGAAGATCCTTCGCTCCGCCAGCTGGCGGAGCTGGATGACAAATACTCTGTTCAGAGACATTAGGAAGTATTTTTAGAATCGAACTCAGTTTTTAATGTAACTTTTAAAGCATAAAAATATCTGATGTACTATAACTCTGTTATTGAAGCGACTGGAAACACACCGCTTGTAAAACTTCAAAAAGTAGCTAAAGATGCCAAGGCTACCGTTCTTGTTAAAGTTGAATATTTTAATCCGGGACAAAGTATTAAAGACCGTATTGCCATTAAAATGATGGATGATGCGGAGGAAAAAGGCTTGATAAAACCAGGCGGTACAATCATAGAAGGAACTTCAGGAAATACCGGAATGGGTCTTGCTTTGGTAGCTATTCAGCGCGGTTATAAATGTATTTTTACGACCACTGATAAACAGAGCCAATCAAAGGTTGATATTTTGAGAGCAGTAGGAGCTGAAGTAATTGTATGCCCGACAAATGTTGAACCGGACGATCCTAAAAGTTATTATTCTGTTGCAAAGAAATTGAATAAAGAAATTCCAAATTCTTATTACCCGAACCAGTACGACAATCAAAGTAATACATTGGCACATTATGAAAGTACCGGACCTGAGTTATGGAAACAAACAGAAGGGAAGATTACTCACTTTGTTGCAGGAATGGGAACAGGTGGGACGATTTCCGGAACCGGTAAATATTTGAAGGAGCAAAATCCTGATATCAAAGTAATTGGAATTGATAGTGTTGGATCTGTGTATAAAAAATATTTTGAGACCGGTGAATTTGACGAAAATGAAGTAAAACCTTATTTAACGGAAGGAATTGGTGAAGATATTATTCCGAAAGCGATTAATTTTGATTACATAGACGAAGTTGTACAAGTTAATGACAAAGATTCTGCAGTTATGACTCGCCGATTGTCTAATGAAGAGGGATTATTTGTGGGTTGGTCTTGCGGATCGGCAGTGAAAGGAGCGTTGGATTACATTAAAGATTATCCGTTGAAATTGAACGATGTTATGGTGATTATACTTCCTGATAGTGGAACCCGTTACATCAGTAAGATTTACAACGATGAATGGATGAAAAAACAAGGATTTTTAGACTAAACAATTATGGCTGAGCAAAATCAAACGATGAACCCTGGACAAATGGAAATTGAGTTAAAAGAAGAAGAGGCTACGGGAACGTACTCTAATCTTGTAATGATTACTCATTCACCCTCAGAATTTATTTTGGATTTTATAGCAGTGATGCCCGGTGTTCCAAAGGCAAAAGTTGTAAAGAGAATGATCTTAACACCTGATCATGCCAAAAGACTTGCACATGCTCTAAACGACAATGTTAAGAAATTTGAAGAAGAGCATGGCAAAATCACATCGAGCAAGGAGAAAGTAGACATTCCAATGTACAGAGGTCCGGTTCCGGAAGCATAATTAACGTTAATTCGAGATAGTATCTTCATTTGCTCCAAAGGCATTACTTTGGCACGAGCAGAAATAAGCACTTTTTGAAATAAATACCATCGAACTGCGAAGCAATCTTATGAAAATATGCTTCTTATTGGAGATTGCTTCGGGACTAAGAGATAATCTTAATATCCCGAAGCTTATTCTCCTCGCAAATAGAGTACTTTTTATTTCGAACTCACATTAATTACTTTTTTGCAGTAATAAGCATAAATAAACCTACTATAAAAAAGCTAATGTGAGCTATTGAAGCTGCAAGTTCAGGAGAAATCGTTCCATAGTAGCCAAATGGTTCTGCAATTTTCATAAAAGCAAGATATAAAAAACTGATCGCAAGGCCGGCAGCAAGATAAGCTCCTTTTCCGCCTCGTCTTCTTACTGATGCTACAGAAAAACCAATAATGATGACAATAATTATTGAAAGTGGATACACCAATCGTCCATAAAATTGAACTTTTGGCATATTGATGTTTCCTGCACCACTTCTTTCAATAGAGGCGATATAGTCAATAGCTTCTGCGTAGGTAAGTTGATAGATATCAGAAGTAGAACGAGATAAATCTCTGGGAAATACCGATAAACTAGTATCAATTTCTGCAACCATGGTTTCTTTATACCCCATGGAATTAAACTCTCTAACAGTAGCGGTTGTAAGCCGCCATTTGTTCTCTTCTTCTAACCAAGTCATTTGATTTGCAGAAATTGTTTTCTGAACAGTACTACTATCACTAATTGTTAATTTAATTCTATAAGCTATATTTTTTCTGTCATCGAAGTAGTTTACTTGAAGAATACTATTCTCCGATATCTGCCTGTAAATATCATTTCTGTCAATTGATTCTGACTTCTTCTTCAAGTAACGTTTTTCAAAAGATATTTTAGCTTTATTGGATGTAGGAATAATTTTGGAATCCAAAAAACTAATTGATGCTGCAAAAAAAACAGCAAACACCATATAAGGTATTATTAAACGATATAAACTAATACCTGCTGCTTTTAAAGCTGTTATCTCAAGTCTTTCGGATAACTGACCCGTTAAAAAAAGACAAGCTGTAAATACGGCAACGGGAAGTATTAACCGGATCATTTCAGGGATATAATTCAGGTAATAATCCCCCCAGATTTCAGCCATTTCGGCACCTTTATCTGTATAGTCGTCACTATTTTCTGAAAAGTCGATCATGATAAAAATGAACACAAGTACTACTATTACAAAAAGTGTAATGCTTAATAAGCGTAGAAAAATATAGCGATCTAGTTTATTGTTCATTTCTTGAGAAGAGATCTGAAATTCGAAATTCTGTAATCAAACGTATTAACAGAATGATACCAATCAACGAAAATACAATGTTAAATGCCCACATACCTACAAAAGGGGTGATAAAAAGTCTGTCAGCTAATTTTTCTCCCTGAATAAGCGATATCCAGTACAAAGTGAGGATTACTGTGCTTATCATGGCTGCGACTCCAAAATTTCCTCTTTTGCTCATTATGCCAATTGGAGCGCCCAAAAGGATAAAGACAATACAAGCAAACGGTATGGAAAACTTTTTGTGAATTTCTACCAGGTACCTGTTAATACTTTTCTGCCTAAATAATACGTTTGCTTGAATATTTTGAAGGCTGGCTTTGTAATTATTTAGATCAGAAATGGCAGATTGGAACAATCTTTTTTGTTCTGAAATGCTTGTTTGATTATTTACTGCAATGGATGAAGTCACAAGCGTAGTATCGTTTTCTGTTAATTCTTTGTTTATAGCTCTGTATCGTCCTGGATTATCTTTTCCTAGATCGGGAATTAAATTAGTTAATTTAGTAGCATTTGTGAATTGCTTTATTACCTCTATTTTTAATGAATCCACAATCACTTGCATAGATTGGATATTCATTGTTCGATCACTTCTATTTCTCCTATTTGGATCAGACTTTTCAAAAGCGAGATCAGCTAAGTCAAAAGTGATGCGATGTTCTTGAAACTCAGAAACCTCAAGAGTAATTTTATTCCTGTTAGTAGTAGCTGGAAATTTCTGCATTTTTCCATCAAACAAATAAAGCGTTAACATTTCGCTATTCTCTGAAAGTAAATAACCTTTTTTTGCTTTAATGAAAGCTCTGTCGTTGTTTCTGGTTGGTTCCTGAAAAAGCGTAATCCCATATAAGCTATCTGTTTTACTATCTACTTCATCTACTAAGAATATATATCCTTCAATTCCATCATAAAACTCGTTTGGTTTCAAGTCAAAACCGGGTTTTTTTAATCGTATATCGATGAAAAGAGATCGGGATTTGTGATTTGCCTCAGGTAGTAAGTCGTTTGAGAACCAAGCTAAGCCCAAAAATAAAAGTATGCTTGCAAGCAAAACCGGAAATATTACTTTTAATGGATGAACACCTGATGCACGAACGGCAGTAAGTTCATGCAACTCAGAAAATTTTCCGAATGCCATTAATGTAGCAACCAGAACTGCCATTGGAGCAGCTAAAACCACCATATAAGCTAGATTGGTAAGTATAAGTTCAAATATTACTTGAAGCGGAATATCTTTTCCAATAAGGCTATCGATATGAAGAATCAAAAACTGCATCAAAAGCAGAAACATCAATGTTAAAAAGCAGAACAGAAATGGTCCTACATGCCTTTTAAGCAGATCAATTTGCAGACTATTTACCAAGTTTTGTAGCATCGAATAGTATATGAAGTACTTTTCTTGATTTCTACTCGTAAAGAAAAGGAATTAATGGAAGAAAAATTTTAAAGGTTAATGGATTTAAACTTTTAAGATAAACGAATATATGTTATTATCGTTGCCAATTCGAATCTCAAAATGAAGTTGATCGGCCTATAATAAAATCGCTACAGAACTTAAGTTTTAAAACCAGAGCTTCCGCTGACTTTTGAACTCATATACTAGGCTTTTATTTAAATCAACGATCACGCTATTTTGCTTGGTGGTTTTTACGTCCCTGCATAGCTATGCACAGCAAGGAAACGTAATAGATACATCCAAGGTTGTGGCTGATACCTCACTAACAGGGATAAAGTTTTATTATCCATTTGCAACCGGTCCGGTTAGCGAATTTCGAGACAGAAAAATCCCCAGAATTTATAGACTCTCCTCAAATGAATTCAAAGCGGTTATTAGTTGGGATTCCGTATCGACTTATAAAGTTCAGCAAACGATTGGAGGCACTTCGGTGCTTGTACCTCAGATCATGGATTTTGAGAATTACGCTACACACAAAAAGGAAGACCAAAAAAGAGAACTTTCGAGAGCATTAATTCAAGAAGGCAGAAAAGAAGAACAACAGGGCAGAGGAATATTAGATTTCAGCCTCAAGATTCCGGGGGGGGAGAATTCGGCATTTTCCTCAATTTTTGGTAAACCTGAAGTTAATCTTAGAGTAAATGGATCAGCTAACATGAATGTAGGTGCTTCTATTCAGAAAATTGAAGATCCGGCTATTCCTCAAGATCAACAAAAAAGAGTAGATCCTACATTTAGCCAAAACCTTCAACTTAACATTCAAGGTACGATTGGCGACAAATTAACGATCGCTACAGATTGGGATACGGAACGCACTTTCGATTTTCAAAATAGGCTAAAGATTGCCTATACCGGCTACGAAGACGAGATCATTAAGAGTATAGAGCTTGGTAATGTATCTATGGAGACGGGGAATTCTTTAGTAAAAGGTGGTGGAGCTTTATTCGGAATAAAATCGGTTGCGGAGCTTGGCCCATTGCGGGTTACATCGGTTTTATCTCAACAAAAAGGGGAAAGTAAAAGCCAAACTATCACCGGTGGCTCTCAGGAAGTTCAATTTGAGCTTCAGCCAACTGATTATGACGATGACCAGCATTTCTTTATCGATTTTTATAACCGCCAACAGTTTGAAAGTAACATGTTGGATAACCTGCCTTTAATTGGGACAGATTTCGATTTTTATGACATGAATGTTTGGATTGAAGATGCAATAGGAGCCGCTTCAAGTGAATCATTTCGTGCGTATGCTTTTGTTGATTTGGGAGTAGTAGAAAACCCTGATGGAAGTTTTAGCCCCCCAAATCCTGAAAATGACAGAATTGATGGTCAAAAATTGGAAGATCGTAGAGGCAATAACTCAGTACAAACCGATGACTTAAATTTGAAAGGAAGCGTTCAGCCGGGAAGTTATTACAAAAGATTGACTCCGGGAGAAGATTATGAATTTAATAGTGCCTTAGGAATTATCAGTTTAAAACGAAGAGTAGGAAGTAATGCTACTCTTGCTGTTTCGTTCTCCTATTCTGAAATAGGTGATCCTAATAATACAATAGTTGAAGTAGGTGATCTTAAACCCAGAGATGGGAGTATTACTTACCTAAAATTACTACGGCCAAGAAACTTAACACCGGATAAATTTGCTTGGGAATTAACCATGAGAAATATTTATTCTTTGGGTGTTACAAATGTTACACAGGATGGGCTGACGTTCGATTTTGAGATCACTAAAGACAATCAATCCATTAACAGGATTCCGGGAAGAAATCCCACTTTACTACAAGATCTTGGGTTAGATCTGTTGGATTCTCAGAATGCTTTGGGTGGTGATAATCAGATTGATTTTGGAATCAGATTCGATCCATTTACCGGAAAAATCATGTTTCCGTATTTAGAGCCATTTGGAGCAAGAATTGATACGCTGGTTTCAAGCCTGCCAACCGATCAATCTGATTTGGTGTTTGATTCTTTATACTCCGCAAAAAAGGAAATAGCCTTTGAAAGTACTCAAAATAGATTTTATGAAATTAGTGGTAATTCTAAAGGTGGAGTATCCAGTTCATTCTTTTTAGGGGAATTGGTAGAAGGATCTGTAAAAGTGTTTGCAAACGGTGCTGAACTTATTGAAGGTGTTGATTACGAAGTAGATTATTCATTCGGAAGTGTATCAATTTTAAATGATCGGTTTTTAGCCCCCGGGCAAAATCTTAGAGTTGAATACGAGAACAATCAGTTTTTCTCCATAGGGCAAAAAAACTTTACCGGTGTTAGAGCAGAATATTTTGTTTCTGATGATATAAGTTTAGGAAGTACCTTATTTAGACTTAATGAACAAACACTTTCCGAGAAAATCAGAATTGGAAATGAACCTATTAATAACACGGTACTTGGTTTAGATGCCAATGCCAGATTTGATACGCCTTGGATTACAAGATTTATTGATAAGATCCCTCTTCTCCAAACCAAAGTAGCATCGAATTTTAGTATTAGTGGAGAATTTGCACAATTAAGGCCCGGTGTTGCCCAAACAAATGCAGTAAGAGATGCCATTAACGATGGTATTCTATATAAAGATGAAGAAAATGGTCTTTCATTTATTGATGATTTTGAAGGAGCTGAGTTCAATATTTCATTTAAGTTTGCTTCAAGATGGAATTTACCTAGTGCTCCGGCGCTGTTGCCCGGTTATGATGGAGCAAGCTTTGAAAGTGGGCAAATTACGGATTCTGGGTTAATGGCCAGAGTTGAAAGATCAGATTTAAGAGCTCAATTTTCGTGGTATGAAATTCCCAGAAACATCGCCAGTATTCTTGGAAATGTAGAAGTAACTCCGGAGTCCAGAACGGTGTCTGTTCGAGATGTTTTTCGAGGTAGAGAAACAAATAATCCGCAGGAAGAAATCATAAATACGCTAGATATTTTCTATAATCCTACCAAAAGAGGTCCTTATAATTACAATCCTGATCTAAAGAATAAACTCGAAAACGAACCTGAAGATATGTGGGGAGGAATGACAGCTATACTTCCTTCCGGTCAAGAAGATTTAACACAGAACAATATTGAGTTTCTGGAATTTTGGGTACAAACTATTCTGCCTGATGGAAAACAGCCGGATGCAAATGACATATCGGAAGATTACGATGGGAAGATTTATATAGATTTAGGTGTAATATCTGAAGATGTTGTACCAAACGAAGTTTCAAATACTGAGGATGGTCTTGCTCAGAACATTGCGAGCCTGGAAATAGATGCAGTGGGCAGATCTTACATACCCACTTTACCAACACCGCCTCAAGGTCAGTTTTCGAATGAAAATAGAGATCTTGAAGATGTTGGCCTTGATGGAGTTCCCAACGAAAATGGATTCAGTTCTGAAGCAAATGAGAAAGTATTATTTCAAAGCTTCTTATCAGACATGGCTGATGCTTACGGAATTGATAGCGAGGAGTACAAAGAAATTGAAGCCGATCCATCAAACGATGATTATGTGTACTATGGGGAATCCAAAACAGATGGTTTAAAGTTGCATGAGCGTTTTCATAGAGTTAGAGGCTATTACGATGGAGATACTCCAAATGCAGGGGGAGATAAACGAGCGGTTACCTTAAAACCGGAAAAAGAAGGATTAATAACATCTTCAAATGTTGAAATTCAGAACTCTTATTTTCAATATGAAATAAAGTATAATCCGGCAGATTTTGAGAACGGATTGAATATAGGTTCAGACAGCACATTTATAGTAGATAAGGTTGATGGAGGAACTCAAGACAGAACATGGAGACTCATTAGAATTCCTCTAAACGAGTTTGCACGAAAAGTTGGTGATATAAACAGCTTCCAAAATATCTCTTACATAAGATTTTGGATGTCTGGCTACAAAGAGCCTTTTACAATGCGTTTCGCAACCTTTGAATTTGTTGGTAGCCAATGGAGGGAAGCTAAAAATATAACTGAATCCAGAAATTCTCCGGCAGATTTTAAAGTTGCTACTGTTAATATTGAGGAAAACGCTAGTAGAACACCTATACCTTATCGCCAACCCGAAGGAGCAATTAGAGCAGTAAATCGAGGAGCTCAATCTCAATCATTAGCCAATGAACAATCCCTTGTTTTACAAACAGAGGGTCTTGGCTCGCAAGAAATAAATCTTGTTAAACGAGTGTATCCGGGAGGATTGAATTTTCTGAATTATTCAAATATAAGAATGTTTGTGCATGGTGAAGGCTATGAAAATCGTGAAGATGCTGAACTTGTTATAAGAATGGGTACTGATCTTGATAACGATTTTTACGAATATCGCCAACCTGTTACTCCGAGCGATCCAAATTTCAATTTTGGTTCGTATGATCCACAGGAGGGAGGAAGACTTAATGCTGAAGCAGAAGAAGTTTGGAAGTACGAAGAAAACAGTATGAATATTGTCATTTCAGCCTTTAATGTATTGAAGCAACAACGAATTAATGATAACGAAGATCCGTCTCAATTATATGAAGGAACCGGAGTATTACCAGACGGAATGGCACCCGGAGCTGTTATAGCTATGAAAGGAAACCCATCATTAGACCGTGTTTCAGAGTTTGCAATCGGAATAAGAAACCCCCACGATAGGGACAACACAGATCCGAATGCACCAGGAACACCTGTGCTAGATGCGGAATTTTGGGTTAATGAATTGCGAATTTCTGGTTTTGATAACGAAAATGGCTGGGCGGCAAATGGAAAAGCAACGTTAAAATTAGCTGATTTTGCTACTATGAATGCCAATGTTACGAGGCAAACTACCGGTTTTGGTGGATTAGATTCCAGACTAGGGCAACGTAGTGTTTCTGATGATTTGGGATATTCAGTAAGTTCAACCGTTAATCTTCACAAACTAATACCTGATCGATTTGGATGGTCTTTTCCGGTTACGGTTTCAGCAAGAAGAAATTCTTCAACGCCAAAGTATTTACCGGACCGCGGTGATATAAGATTGGATGATTTTATAGAAGCAGAAAAATCAAGAACTGATATTCCTCAATCAGAAATTGATCGAAATGTTAATGAGAAGATAAATGAAGTACAGTCAGTTACAGAAGGTTATTCTTTTAATGTGTCTAATATTTCGAAATCAAATTCCAAAGGTAAGCTAGCTCAATACACGATCGATAAACTGAAATTAAGTTATGTTTATAATGAAGGTTTTTCACGGAATCCACAATTGGAACTCCAGAATAACTGGAATTATTCGACATCTTTGAGTTATAGCCTGTCTTTTCCAAGGGTAAAACTTTTCCGCCCTTTCAAATTTACAGAAGAACTTCCTGGATTAAATGTATTATCAGGACTTAGATTAGGTTACATGCCGTCAAGTATATCAGCTTCAACAAGTTTATCCAGAAGTTATGACGAACGGCGAAGAAAGCTTCTTGGGGACGATACAATTCAACCTATTCAGCAAACTCATTCTTTTACACAACGTACAAATTTTGGGTTTAACTATAATTTGACCCCTTCCATCCTTACTTCATTCCGTTCAAATACAAACTTTGATCTCTCAAATATTGGAATTGAAGATGCAAATCAAACCGATGTTGATAGCCTTAGGTTTGACGTAAAACCTACTTTTGATGTATTTAATGATATCTTCACTAAAGATTCGGTTTCAGCAAGAAGATCAAGCTACTCAGAATCTTACACGGCTAACTGGAGACCAAAACTAAACCAAATTAAAGCACTAAACTGGATTACTTATAATGCATCTTATGGCGGTGGATTTCAATGGAATAATAGTCCCAGAGGTTTTGATCTTGGTGCAAGAGTTTCCAATTCTTTTGATTTAACCAACACCTTTAAATTTAGTGTTGATAAAATAATAAATGGAATTGGGTTTGTTGGGAATTTGAAGGATAAAGACAAAGCGGAATCAAAAGAGAGAAAAAGTGATAAACCGGCAGCTACAGATACTACAGGTTCAGGAGGTATCAATATTTTTAAAGATGCTCAATTTGTAGGCCGTAAATTAGTATTGGCGTTGTTTAGTATGAAAACGATTGATCTGAGTTATAAAAAAGGGAAGAGTTCAAGTCAGCAGGGATATGACGGACAATCACAAATTTTCTATGCCCTTGGCGATCAAAACTCAGGATCATATTCGCCACCATTTGGTTATAGAACGGGGTTGAGCGAGAGCATTCCCAGAGATCAACTGGTTCGAAATAGTAACAATCCGCTGTCTATCAATAACACTTATTCTGATAACATAAATCTAGGAACAACGCTTAAATTATTTGAAAATATTTCTATTGACTTGGATTGGGCTACCAGATGGGATGAGCGAAATACAGAAACACTTACTTTTTCTGATGGAAATAATCCAAACGCTGTAAATATTTCGTCAGGGGAAATAAATTCTTCGGTTTGGGCATTTGGTTTAGGATACGAGGATTTTTTCAGATCTCAGTTACAAACAGCGTTTGATGATCTGGATGGACAAGTTATTGATGATTCTAATGGAAATAATGACGGTAGAACGGTGCTGAACAGAGTTACCCTTCAGGATGATTTTAGAAATTCGTATTTGTCTGGCAATACTTCAGGTGTAGGAGGGAAAGGTTTTATTCCGATCCCAAAACCAAATTGGCGAGTTACCTGGCAGGGTTTTGAGAAATTTATTCCGTTTGTCGGAGATAATATGAACAGAGCTTCACTAACTCATAGTTACAAAGGATCGTATAGATTAGGATGGCAATTTGTAAATCAGTTTGGTGACCCTACCACACAGAACCTTGGTGGATTAACTATCAATGATAACAGAGACAAGTTTGAACCTGCTTCAATTACCATCGATCAACGATTTAGTCCTCTTATCCAGTTAAATATCACATGGAAATCGGCTTTAAAAACGGATTTTGGTTACGAGACGAGTAAACTAACCAGCTTTGCATTATCCAGTAAAACGGTTTCTGAACGACGTTCGAAAGGATTTAAAGTGAATTTGAATTACACATTCAGAAAAGTACGAATTCCAATATTTCCGAATATTAAGAATAACATTGACCTTGCGTTGAGTGGAAACTATAGCGAAGACTCAGATCAGAATTTTATACTTGTTAATGATTTGATAAACGCTTTTCAGAAGTTTGATGAAAACGGAACCAATGTAGATGCGTATGATTTCGATCCACAAAATGAGACGGGACAAAAAAGATACAACGCATCTCTGGTTATCGGTTACAGAATCTCCAGTACCATCAATTCCAACTTTGAATACACGTACAACAGGGTTATTCCAAAAGGTTCTTCTATTCCACCAAGAACCAATCAGGAAATAAGATTTAATATCAGGATAGCGATTCAGTCGAGGTAATGTTTTGGCTTAACGCGCTTTAAAGCAGTTTTCTTGGAGCAAGAACTTCTTGCTGTTATTCCCAAGCACTTTTCACACGAGCTGAGAGCTAAGGAACAACCTATAATTGTAGTATAAGCAAGGAATAGAAGAAGCAGAGCTTCCGTGTGGCATTCCATAGCAGAGCTATGGAACGAGATTTAAATGTACGTTCCAATGCGCTGAACTACCACACATTCAGTCTTCACGAAAACTAGCTCCACATCCAACCCAAAAGTAAATTCGAACTTTGAACCGAAGGAATGCCCTTGGCAGAACTACTAAGAATTTCCCCTCCTGATTTTTAGGAGGGGCGAGCTGCTCAGAGAGAAAAATATGGGTATGAATCGGGGAGGTCGGTATACTGGAAGTGAGATTTTGTATTCTATATGTAACAATCACATGCAACCCAGTGTGAAAAGTATTTCTTAGATTTCGCTTACTTGATTTTCTAAGCGTTTGTATAATTAAGTGGTTAATCCTCCAAGGATTCTGAATCCTTGGAGGATTATAGAAGCTCTGAAGTTAACTTCGCATTTCCATCTGACGGCACCCGTCTGATGGAACTAATTTAGCTCGGAATACATGTTAAGTAGCCCATCTGAACCTGCTTCATCTTCTACTCCAAACAATTCCAAAATGTGCTCCTTCGCTCAGGTGGGCAATACGTCAGACCGAGAATATCTACATACATCGATCATTTAAAATGTTCAGTAATTTGATCGTGTAAAAATTGAGCTATTGAAGAATTACCGGCAATAATAGATTTTCCGAATAACCAATCTTCTCCTTCATTCCAATCTGTTACAATTCCACCTGCTTCTTTTATTATCAATGCGCTAGCAGCAACATCCCAAGGACTTAATCCATATTCAAAAAACCCATCAAATCTACCGCAAGCGGTGCAACAAAGATCATAAGATGCCGCACCGGGCCGTCTTATGCCATGCGTATGCTGCATAAGACTTTTTAGCAGGTTTATGTACTTATCAACGTGCTCAAATGCTGTATATGGAAATCCTGTCCCAATTAACGATTTTCCCGGATCTTTTATCTGGGATATAGAAATTCTTTTTTCATCTAAATAAGCGCCTTCTCCTTCTATTGCCCAAAATATTTCTCCTTTTGCAACTTCTTTTACCAAAGCTACTTTTGGAACACCATCAACCCAAAGAGCAATTGAAATGCAATAAATTGGAAATCCATGCGCAAAATTAGTAGTTCCATCGATAGGATCAATGATCCAAATCCTTCCATCCGGTAACTCCGTTTTAGTATTTGACTCTTCAGCCAGAAACTCATCTTCAGGAAAAAAATTTCTAATTGTTTCAAGTATAATTTTCTCTGAAGCTAAGTCAGCATCCGTTACCAGATCATTCTTCCCCTTTAATTCAATACTAAAATCACCTGATAAAGTATATTCAGCTATTATTTTAGTCGCTTTTTCTGCAGCAAGCTTACTTGTTTCGAGCTCTTTTTTATAGTTAGTAATCAAATCTATACCGTTTATGGAATTCATCATTGAGTGCTTTAAACTAACTGAAATTTTAGAGATATTTGAACTAATCATTTCACCCAAATCTTTATTAGATGATTATACCTATTGCGAGCGATCATGCAGGTTATGCCAGCAAAGAAATTGTAAAGAAACTACTCGAAAACATGGGACATACTCCTGTCGATTTTGGTACTCATTCTGAAAAATCAGTGGACTATCCTGATTTTGCTGTTCAAGTAGCCGAGCGAGTTAACAGTGGCGAGCACGAGCAAGGAATTTTGGTTTGTGGAAGCGGCCAGGGCGTTTGTATGACTGCAAATAAATATCCAAAAGTACGCGCAGGATTAGTTTATTCCGTTAAATCTGCTGAAATGACCCGGTTACATAACAATGCAAATATCATGTGCTTGCCTGGTCGTGAATTGGATGAAGCCCAACTAAAAGAAATTTTAGAAACATGGTTTACTACCGATTTTGAAGGTGGAAGGCATGAACGGCGAGTAAATAAAATTGAAACTCTTACCCAAAAGTAATTCTTCGGATGAAATCTTTAAATCAGCAAGACTCCAAAATCTATGATCTTCTCGAAAAAGAAACAAATCGTCAAAATTTTAATCTTGAATTAATAGCATCTGAAAACTTTGCCTCTAAAGCGGTAATGGAAGCTTCAGGAAGTGTTTTAACCAATAAATACGCTGAAGGCTATCCCGGCAAAAGATATTACGGTGGCTGTGAATTCGTCGATGTAGTTGAAGATATTGCCCGTGATCGTGCAAAAGAATTATTTAAAGCAGATTGGGTTAATGTACAACCTCATTCAGGCGCAACCGCTAATGCAGCCGTTTATTTAGCATTTATGAAGCCGGGCGATACGCTGCTTGGTTTTGATCTTTCACATGGAGGTCATCTAACTCATGGCTCACCGGTTAATTTTTCGGGCATTTATTTTAAACCGGAATTTTATGGTGTAGAAAAAGAAACCGGTCGATTGGATTACAATAAGATCAGAGAAAAAGCGAAAGCCGTAAATCCCAAAATGATCTCAATTGGTGCTTCAGCTTATTCCAGAGATTATGATTATGTAGCGTTCAGGAGTATCGCAGACGAAGTTGGAGCTTTTTTGTGGATGGATATGGCTCATACTGCCGGGTTGATTGCTACCGGACTTTTAGAAAATCCACTTCCCCATGCTCATGTTATTACTACTACAACTCATAAAACACTTAGAGGTCCCCGAGGCGGCATGATATTAATTGGAAAAGACGGTGAGAATGAACTTGGTGTAGTAGCTCCAAAATCTGGACGTACAAAAAACTGGAGTGAAGTTTTAGATGCAGCCGTTTTTCCCGGAACTCAAGGCGGTCCGCTAATGCATATTATTGCAGCAAAAGCAGTTGCGTATGGAGAAGCGTTACAAGATAATTTCAAAGTTTACCAAACGCAGGTACAAGCTAATGCTAAGGCGATGGCTGCAGAGTTTGTTGAGATGGGTTATGATATTGTTAGTGGCGGAACAGACAATCATTTAATTTTGATAGATCTTAGAAACAAAGGCGTTAATGGTAAAATTGCTGAAGAAGCATTAGGAAAAGCAGCTATCACGGTTAACAAGAATATGGTTCCTTTCGATACAGAAAGTCCGTTTGTTACTTCAGGAATACGAATTGGTTCGCCTGCAATGACAACCCGAGGATTTGGTAAAGCTGAATTTAAGGAAGTTGCTAAACTCATAGATAAAGTCATTCAAAACCCAACAAATGAATCTGTTCACAAAACGGTGACAAACGAGGTAAAAGCTCTTTGTGAGAATTTTCCTTTATATGATTTTATAACCGTTTAATACTCCTGATTTGGCTGAACGACAAATAATGAAAAAAGATCCTCCTAAAGCCCCCAAGCCAAAGGATAGAACGAACGAAATGTCCTTTCTTGAACATTTGGAAGAACTACGTTGGCGCATTATAAAAGGGATAGCTGGTGTATTTTTAGGGGTAATAGTAGCATTTATATTTTCTGATTTCTTTGTTAACGAAGTTCTGTTAGGTCCCGCAAAGTCAACATTTTTTATGTATGATATCATACGAATTGATGCTATTGACCTAACTCTACAAAGCAGAAAATTACCCGGTCAATTTTTTACTTTTTGGGGAGTGTTATTCATTGTAGGTTTTATAATTGGCTCTCCTATTCTGTTTTATCAACTTTGGTCGTTCGTAGAACCTGCTTTTGAGAAAAGCACCAAAATTAAAACTTTTGTAAGCACTTTTTTTATCACTGTATTCTTCCTTATGGGAGTTTCTTTTGGGTATTTGATTCTTGTGCCTTTTGCACTTCAGTTTTTTACACAATTTCAAATTTCTGAAGTGATCAGAAACGATTTTGATATCAATGCCTACTTTAGTTCTCTAACAACATGGGTTATTTCCTGTGGCATGATATTCCAAATACCGATTCTTAGTTATTCATTAAGTAAAATTGGAATTCTTACTCCTGAGCTTTTAAAAAAATTCAGGCGACATGCTGTAATAGCAAGTTTAATTCTAGCTGCATTTTTAACACCACCAGATCCTATATCTCAGATTCTCATTGGTATTCCATTAGTGGTTCTTTATGAATTTTCTATAGTAATAAGTAGGTTTGCAGTAAAGCAACGAAAGAGAGATTTAGAGAAAACTTTCGCTGAAAATGAATCCTAACGTTTTCCAGTTTTTTTAACAGAATCGCTTTATCTTTTTCACGTAATAAAATGTGTTTTTAATTGTTTACTACACATAATTTTAAATCTAAGACAAAACTCTTGAAACTCAGAAATTCGCTAATTGCTTTAACACTATTGTTCGCTTTTTCTTGCGGTGGAAATACCCCGTTTTTCTTTGAAGACGATTATTCGTCAGTACCGGATGCATATTCTACAACAGGTATAACTCCGGATACTACACAAACCGGACTCATTATTTACGTTATAGCAGAAGGAGACACCTCAAGCCCTTTAGATGTTGGTATTAGAGATGTAGTTAAAGTTTTTTACACCGGTAGAACAATCAATGGTGAAGTTTTTGATAGCTCATTCAAAAACGACCAGACATTTTCTGCTCAATTTACGGTAGCGAACCTAATTGATGGGTTTACTGAAGGTTTACTTGAGATGAAAGAAGGTGGAAAGCGAGTATTAGTAATTCCTCCAAGTCTTGCTTATGAAGGCACTACAAATGCTCTTAGAAATGATACTCTTGTATTCGATATTGAATTAGAGACCATTATTTTTTAAAAACCTTCTTTCAATTTTTTTATTAAAGCTGGTGGTAATCTCATAAGGTATTGTATATGCCAGCTTTGCCCATTCTCTTGGAGTTAAAGACTCTCCATTAAATATTTTCACTTTATCACCTTTAATAAAAATTTGTTCTGCACTATAAATTCCGAAGTAGTCCATACTAATTCGACCTACTTGTTGAACTAATTTTCCGTTGACTTCCACTTTAAATTTCCCGCTTAAAATTCTTTGAACTCCATCTCCATATCCGATCGGAATTGTACCAACTATTCCATCGTTAGGAGCAGCCCAGCTTTCTCCGTAACCTACTGTCTCTCCTCTTTTTATAAACCTAGTTTGCATGATCACAGAATTCCATTCCACAATAGATTCTAAGTCTGAAATTTTACTCTCGCCTGCAGCATAGCCATATAAACAAACTCCTGCTCGAACAGCATCAAACTGTACATCCAAATTCTGATAATGAAATATTGCGCCCGTGTTGGCGGTATGTCTTAGAAGAGAATCAGGAAACTCTTTGCTGATAACTCTAAATTTTTCAAGTTGATTTGATACACTTTTATTATTCGGCTCATCAGCAGAAGCGTAATGCGTATAAATACCTGTACAATGTATTTCAGAATAACTTTTATATTCCTCAATAACGCTATTTAGTTCTTCAGTTGGAATACCAAGACGTCTCATCCCTGTATCAAAATTAATATGGTATTCAGTTCCTGCTTCCAAAATTTTGAAATCAGTAATATCTGTAACCGTTGCCGTTAAACCATATTGGCGATATTTAGAGATCCATTCTTTTCTTGGGGATTCGAATATCAAGATTGGCACATTGATAGCAGCTTCTCTTAATTCAATACCTTCCTCTATAGTTGCCACACAAAACCAATCAACCTTAGGTTCTAAATATTTTGCAATTGGGATTACTCCATGTCCGTATGCGTTATCTTTTACAACCGCCATAACCTGAACATTCTCTTTTATCCTTTTTTTTACAGCTTGAAGGTTATTATCTAATTTTGACAGGTGAATAATAAGTTCAGATCTCAATGTTTTTTCCTATTAGAACCACTTTTTCTTGTGCTTTTTTAAAATCACAGTTGCAGCATTTAATCCTGCCGCTCCAAAAACTCCCCCTCCAGGATGGCAGGAAGCGCTTGAAAGGTACAGGTTTTTGATCGGTGTTTCATATTGACTCATTTCCGGAATTGGACGAAACATAAACATCTGGTCAAAACTCATTTCTACATGCATCACATTCCCCCTCAGCATACCGTGTTTCCTTTCAATATCCAACGGCGACTGAATATACCAATCTATCAATTTATCTTTCATATTTGGGGCATAATCAACTACTACATCATAGATTTTTTGAGCTTCCCGTTCTCTAATATCGTCCCATTGTAATCCGTTCGCAAGTTCGTAAGGATGCCATTGCGCCCAAACAAACATAGTATGTTTTCCATCCAACGCTACATCAGGATCGATAGCAGAAAAAGTCATAGCTAAAGCAGCGGGCTTTTCGGGAGGAAGTCCTTTTGTGTAATCTCCAATCGCATTTTTCATATACTGAACGGAAGGTGCTAATAATTGAATTCCGTTATGAATATATAGATCGTTGGGAGCGGCGGTGTATTGAGGCAGTTCTTCAACCGCACAACGTATCACCATTCCAAATCCATTTCCAACATTAATATTTTCGACTTTTTTGAATAATGAATCATCCAGATAATCACGCCCCACCATTTTCAGCATCGTTGTTTGTACATGTGCGTTTGAGACAATGATCTCTGCCCTGAATTCTTCTCCATTTTCTGTTCTCGCTCCAATAGCTTTTCCATTTTCAATCAAAATTTTCTCGACAGGATGATTCGCTTTTACTTCTCCACCATCTGCTTCAATCAAATTTTTCATCGCTTGAGTTAACATCCCACTTCCACCTCGCGGATGTTTGGCTCCGCTTTCATGCAACATAGACTGCCAACCTACAAAATCTCCCGTAGCGGAATGATCAGGTAATGGACCTGATTGTGCCGCAAACCAAAGCAACGCTGCCTTCATGTAAGGATTATCGAATGAATCATCTACCACTTTTCCGTAGCTCGATAATATTTTTTGTAAACCTGAAACCTGCTCTCCTTTTTTGAACATGGCACCGTCTTTAATCTGATTGAGTGCCATTTCAGCAAAGATATTTTTTGTGCTAGGTGGAGTCGTAAAGATCTTCAACACTCCTTTGTTGATTTTTCCCCAAAACTCAATGAATTCTTTGTAGTTCTTAACGTCTTCCGGAGCTACTTTTGAAATTGATTCCAAGGTTCGCTCTACATCTTTAAAAAAGTGAATCACTCCTTTCCCGGTTGGCACAGGATAAGACATGATTGGATCCATTTCGATGTATTCCAAGCCGTACTTCTCCAGTTCAAGTTCTTCAATAATTCCGGTTTGATGAATCATAATATGGACCGAAGAACCAACATCTATTCGGAATCCATTTGGATTTTCCGGTGATTTAAACATCGTTTCGGTACAAACTGCACCACCTATCGTATCTCTGCGCTCAAGAACCAAAACCTTCTTGCCTGCTTTTGCAAGATAGCAGCCGGTTGTTAATCCGTTGTGACCAGAGCCAATAATAATTGCGTCATAATTTTGCATAGTTGAAAGATAAAACGAATTGAATGAAACCAAAGATTTATTAAGTTGTTTAGGAAGGAATTTAGTTCCCAAAAAAGAATATGCGAATAGGAAAATTTGAAATTGAGCATTTAAGTGAAGGCATTTTCGAAACCTTTGAAGATGGCTCTTTTCGTAAAGTAAACACAGAATTTATTACGGGCGCTCCTGATAAAAGCTATGGACAAGAACTCACAGCAAAAATTGGTATCGATCCTATTCTTATCAAAAGCGGAAAGCACAATGTTTTGGTCGATACCGGCCTTGGTTGGGGTTTAGATCATAAAAGTGCTTATCTGAATACGTCTAATCTTAAAACCAATCTGGATATTTTCGGATTAACTCCGGATGATATTACTCACGTTGTGCTCACTCATTTACATTTTGATCACGCCGGTGGCTCTACGTATGTAGATAGAAATACAAGTACTCAACCCACTATGAGTTATGCGAATTATTTTGTGCAAAAAGTAGAATGGGCTTATGCATTGCAACAAGTTGGTAAAGATCAGAATCAAAAAGGAACTCATTATGATCTGGATGAATTTTATAAGCTTGCAGCCGATGAAAAACTAGTATTTATAGTCGATTCTCATTTTGAGCTTTTACCGGGAATAGAACTTATTCGAACGGGTGGGCATACGCCCGGGCATCAGATTGTAAAAATTCAAAGTGAAGGTGATACCGCTTATATTTTGGGAGATTTGGTTCCAAGTGAAGATCATCTGAATCAGTATGCCATGAAACAGATGGATATTGATCCGCTTCAGTCTAAAAAAACAAAGACGTTGCTGTTACGACAGGCGTACGAAGAAAATGCAGTACTTCTTTTTTATCATTCCATACACACCAAAGCCGGAAGATTGACGAAAGATGTGGATAAAAGATATGTACTGGAGGATATTTCGTAAACAGTTTTAGCAATAATATGCTATAATTGAGAATAGTTCATTCTATTACATTCGTATAAAAATAAAATAGAATGTATATACGCAATAAAATAAGACAAGCATACACGCAATGCGTGTATGCATACGTTGTGCGTCAGTGTAAAAAAGCCAACGCTCGGTCAAGCACATTTGGTTTTTGC
>CAXBHO010000034.1:0-33596 GCA_963975485.1 uncultured Balneola sp.
AAAGATACATAATTAAATTATATATTCCTATATTTTACCGCTGTGTTAATAGTATTTAAATTTTGATAAAAATTTTGATAAGTATTGTTCGATCCGTCAAAAGGATTGTACCTTAATAACTGTTTTGATGCTTGTGAGTTTAAACCAGGGTTGTTTGGTTGCTGAAACTTTACCCAATCTAAAAAATCGCTGTCCAGAATCGCCCCAGTTTGTGGCGCATCTAAAGATATAAAATGAGATACATTTAGATTAACATTATCTTCATCAGCTTTTGCTAAAACGTATCTTCCTATAACACCCCCCATGCTTACCCCTATAACTTTTGTTGAATTATTTGAAGTAACAAGTGAATTAATGTATTGAATTCCTTGAGTTACTTTTATAGCATTTTGAAACATATCTCCACCCCCATCAGCAAATTGGAAAACTATAAAGTCACCTCCATTCGATCTTATAGGATTTATAAATTCTAACGCTCCTGCATAATAAAGGTTTTCATTATTATCGTTGGTTGGGTCAAAACCTTCAATTAGAAAATACGGGTCATCGATTATACTGGAACTTCCCCATACAATCATCCTATTTCCTGCATTATCAATATAACCTTGAGTTGCTTGTGGCATAACAAATATAGTCCTAACATGCGTATTTAGGTCTCCACCTTCATCCCATAACTTGAATGTTAATGTGTATTCTCCTGGTTGAGTCCAAGGATGACTATCAATTATCAGACCAGTTCCTGATGTATTATTGACCAAAACTTTCCAAGAACCATTTCCATATTTGACTTCAGCTCTTGTATAAACCAACCCATCAGAGTTAAACCCGATCTCCTGCCCTACACGTGTAAATACATCAATATCATAATAAAACCCAGCACCAACATAAATCTCAGAAAATGGGTAATCACCATTAACTGGCACCCAGTTTGCTGGATTAGACTGTGAATATAGTTGCAAAGAGTATGACGAAAATAGAAATAGTAAAATTGTAAATTTCATGATTGCTAAAATGTTTTTCCAAATGAAAGCCCTAAGCTTAAATTTAGGTTATTGTTTTTGTTTATATTTTCAATATAAGGGGTCAAACTAATCTTAAAGAATTTCCCAGTTTTTGAGTCTATAGATTTTAGTCCAATTGAAGATGTCAAGTAAATGTTTGAATCCGTGTTTAAAAAGACTAAAGTAGAACCTAAACCAGTTTCAAGCAGTATATTATCAGTCATTCTTAGTTGATAATTAATAAGAATTGGTAAAGTAATATGACGCTCAAAAGAGATGAATCCCGAACCAACCTTAGGAAAATAGGAAGCTCCAAAACGTACTGACAAATTTTCTTTTACCAATCTTTCATAATTCAGGGAGTAGAAAAGTCCGTTCCCGAACAATTCTAAATAGATCGAATTTTTATTTAATCTATTATTTATCTTGTCCTGCAAATATTTATAATTATTCCCATTATCTGGATAATCTTGAATATTATCAGAATCAAACCCTCTAATACTTAATGCTGGTCTTTTTATGTCAAACCTGTCACTATATATTCTTGTGTTTTTGTTGCTGGGAGGCATATTAGTAAAAGAAACTTGAGCCAAAGCGTTAGTTGCAAAAAACAATAATAGGAAGAAAAAAGTTACTAAATATCTAAACATTATTTTATTGGATTACACGAAAATTAAAATTTTTGGTAGGGCTTAAATTTGTCTTTGTGGTGTCGTCTACTATTAAAGTTCCAGAATAGTCACCTTGTCCCATATCAACTAAGACTTTGTATATATTATTTGCCGTTTTAACACTACTTGGATTCAATGGTGTTGACCAAACATAATTAAAAGATTTTTTTAAACTGTCTTCAATAATACCTATGAAAGTAACTGTATCCCCAACTTGAACAGGGTTTGGTATGACGTCAATACGAATTATAACGGTTTCTGGGGTATCAGGAGGATCAGGGGCAGAATTAAAACCTTCATTACAAGCGAATAATATTGTGCTTAATGCTATTATGATTATTCTCATTATTATATCTATTTATGGTTAAAATATTTTAGTCTTAGTTTTTAATCAAAACTTAATCTCTTTTCCGTTTAGTGGTACTATAATATTTTCTTTCCTAAAAATTTCTTCTTCCAAATTCTTAACTATTACAACATCAACGTCAGTAATAACTTCCGGTATTTGGACGGCTACTTCATATGTGTTGGATATTTCATTCTTTGTAAAACGATAATTTTGAGTTTCATTATTCCACTCCAGCTTGGCATAGAATACATCGTCTTTGTTAAGTTTAGTTTGTTCCTGTATCCATTCTTCTGAAAACGTAAGATTAAGCACTCTTTTTTGGTTATTAAAATATTCTAAACCTGTGCTAGTCGTGTAAATTCTTTCATCAATCAATTCCCATCCATCATTTATTACCTCATCCATTTCTAAAGAACTAATTCGGTATTTATATCGTGTGTTCTCATGTTTTCTTTTCTGTACCGGAAAGGTGAGTTCATAGGTTAACGTAAAATCTATTCTGTCTAATCTTATACCTTGTTCATCCCAATCATTAAATGTACCCGCTACCACAACTTTATCACCTTTCTCCGGGTCAAAAAATCCAAGTACTTTTTGGTTATTCATGTTTACCCTGAACGTTAAATCTTCCGTGATTAATGGTGACCAGGGCTTGTTGTAGGTTAAAATCGGACTTTCATTTCTCAATGTTTCTACATTAATCTGCCTGTTTGGAATAACCTCCCATCCACTGTTAGGTAAATCCATCTGATTATCAGAAACAATAACAAACTTAAATTCTGTTGTTTCTTTGAAATCAGTATCAGAAAGAGAAGTTTCAAATATCCAATCGCCATCCTCATCCATAAGATTTTGCGCATCAGGCTCCCAGTCGTTGAATGATCCGGCTATACTTAATTTATCTCCTTGCTCCGGTTTAAACAATCCTTGATCATGCATTGCAGACATATCCACTTTTATCTTTGGTGGATCTTGAACTCGTGTGCAATTTATGAACATAAGATGAACAAAAATTACTACTACTAATTTATTAACCACGTATCTTAACTTTTGGTTTTTTTACCTAATGCTATTGTAAAGAGTACTCACGAAGAGGTTTGTTACAAAATATAGATCATTTATTTTTTTTTGCTTAAAAGCCGATAGATCTGAGGTTCCGGTTCTTCCCAAAAAGTCCAGTGTGTGGAATAAGGAATTTCTTCTACTACCGTTTCGATGTTTTGATTATTCATTTCTTCCACCCATCCATTAATTATATACGATGGCACATCCAGGTCTTCCAATCCATGCCAAATATAAATTTCCAACTCTGGATTTCTCTGTTCTATTTTTCTACTTAATACGAATTGTTCTGTAGGATTTTCAACTAGCCAGGGACTTATAAAAAAAGCTTTGTTTATTGGATATGATTTATCTTTAAGAGCATTCAGTGTTGTTGTTACACTTTTACTCCAGGCGATTACAGCGTATGATGCTGCTAAATTTTTAAACTCATTTAAAACTGAACTTGTATTCAATTTTTGCTCTTTTTCATTCACAAGTGGTACCGTAATAGATACATCAAAAAACTCAGCATAACTTATCCAACTAGCCATTAAAGCATGACTCCCTCCTGGATAACTTTCAAAGTAGGCCGTTACGGTATCAGTGAATTCTGCATGAATTGCTATTGCTTCCGGCATACCGTCTTCAACTTCATAAGGAGTATATCTTTTTGCCAGTTCACCATTAAATAAAAATGTTCTTGGGCCTCCCATTGAATATAATATTTCACCTGACTCAACCAACAAATCCCAGAGAAACTCACTTTTCATTCGGGTTGAATACTCTTGTTTTTTTCTAACGCCGAGTTCTTCAGCAAATACATATTCGAGCCCCTTTAGCCAAGGTTCTTCTAACTTTTTTGACTCATATACATCATCTATAATTTTTACCACAGAAGACCTATTAAAAACGGGGATTCTCTCTTTGTAAATCACTTCTTCAATTTCATTTAGAACCTCGTATTCAAATAGGAGCGGATAGATTGGATTGCCCGGTAGTCTAAATAATTCCGGACTTTGATTAACTACAAATTCCCTTCTATCAAGAATTTTTCTAGTTAGCGGATCAAACCAGCTAAATGCTATGTTATGAAAAGTGTCCAGTTTTTGGCGGGGATCTTGCTTTAATTTTAAAAATTTTGAAGTATCAGCAATAATAAGTTCTTCTGGCAAATCTCGATATATTTCAAAAATGCGGTCGCTTATTAACTTTTTTATATTAGGGTTCTTTTCAATTTCATAATACAATCCCCATCCGCCTGTTCCCTGATTGACCTGAAAAACCAGTTGGTTTAACCCTTTTTGTAGTTCCACCTCAATCCAATCACTATCCGGTTTAACCGAGCGACCTACAATTCTTCGGGTAGCCTCATTTCCATTTACAAATAATCGAAACCCATCATCTGAGCCAAGGCGGATTATGTATTTACCGGCTTCTTCAACGTTATAATTATGCAAAACAAGAATAGTTGCATTTTCGCCTACATCAGAATAATCGTGAAAAGAAATAAGGCTGTCGGATAGCGGGAGTGGTTGCCAGGAAATTTTTGAAAGATTGGAAATTATAAAGAGTGAATCTACCATCTCGAAGCATCGGTCGTCATCGTCACACTTTATAGAATCTGACACAAATCTTCCGGCTTGATTTACATACTCATTATTTTCGCAGGCAAGCATTAGTGAAACAAGTACCACTAATTGTATCCATAGCAGATTATATAATCTCATACTTAAATATCTGAAAAGATTATTCAATAATAAAACTGATATGATTGATTGAAAAACTCACCTCTTCTCAATCTAGCGCAAGCCTCATATTAAATTTAGTTTCTAAAATCTCTCCCAACCGAAGCTAAATATTTTACTACGTATTTACCGATCACATCGAACTCCAGGTTCAGCTGGTCGCCTTCTTTTTTATTTTTAAGATTGGTGTGCTCCCACGTGTAGGGAATAATGGCTACGGTGAACTCACTTCCTTCTTCTCTGGCAACCGTCAGGCTAATTCCTTCCATGGTTATACTTCCACGGCCCACAATCATATTCTGATTTTCTTCCGGATATTTAACCGTAATCAACCATCCTGTTTCTTCTTTTTCGATCTTTGTAATTGTACCAACCGTATCTACATGTCCTTGTACTAAATGACCTTCTATTCCTTTTTGAAGTGTAAGCGAGCGCTCTAAATTTACTAGCGCCCCTTTTTCAAGATCACCCATCGAAGTTTTTCTAAGTGTTTCCTCCACACTTTGTACCGTAAACGTTTGCTCATCAAATGCTGTAACGGTGTGGCAAGCGCCGTTTATGGAAATGCTTTCATCTTCATGACAAGTTGCTGAAAAACTGCAAGCAATCTCGAACTCCATTCCACCGCCATTTAAACTCTTGGCAGACTTTACGATTCCTACTTCTTGTATTATTCCTGTGAACATATTAGCGGATGTAATTTAGCCCCTTTGGGGTTATTTATAGTATTTGTATTCAATCCTTGTGACGTTCGATCAATATAATTACTTTTTTCCAGATTAATCCCGAAGGGATTTAATGTCAATAACAACCATATGTAAGACCATAAACCCTAAAGGGGTTAAACAAAAATCAAAACTATGAGTACTTATACCCAAGTTTTATATCAAATTGTATTTAGTACCAAACGTTGAAAGAGGGTTCTTGCATATAAAAATATCATTTGCTGATATGAGAATTAATAGATGTCTCAGACTTGAATGATTTTAGTTCTGTTTATCAAGCTATTTTCAAACTCTTCCAGAGTTGAAAATGATATTTATTTATAATTTGTGCAGTAAAAACTCTTCCAGAGTTGAAACGGGAGGCCTTTTGACTTAAAAGCTTCTCAAAAAGATCCTGTTAATAACATATCATCACCGACTTTTTCCCAGGCTACTTCTTTGAGCTCTGCAATTTCGCTCATTTTATGGATGCCAATATTTAATACCGAACGAGTTCCTGAACCCAGTAACTTTGGAGCAATAAATACACAAAGTTTATCTGCCAATTCTTGTTTTATTAATGCCGATGAAAGCCGCAAAATAATGATAGGCAGGGGTATACTTATTTTTTAGAGACTTTATAAGTGATGGTATAACATAAATAGTAAAGAGGAGATCTGTTAATAAAGCAGCATACAAAAAGAGTTTTGTACTATTTATTATAATGAGAATGAAAGCTACAAATAGTAAAACCAGTTCGAGTACGCGACCTGTTTTTGCAAGAAACGGATCATAAATTTCTGTTTGCAGATATCGGATAGTGAACTCTATGGCAACGGTTGTTTGCAGTATGATTAAGAAAAAAGGAGCTATCCTATTCCATTCGGGAGAATTTGGCCATAAATATGAAAAAGTGTATCCATATACCGATTGCCAAACCAACAAAAATAGAACAAGAAAGAGTACATAAAATATAAATGTGCTTTCCTTTACGGTAAAATAAATGATGAGATTGTAAAGTATCATCGCAATAAAGATACCGGCAAAAAAAGCCTGAAAAATTATAGCGTTAAACTCTAATGTACTTTTTTCAGCGTTTGAAACTATTTGAATCTGTGGAATGGAAAACGGATTGACCGTACTTACACTATCATTAATAACAATACGGCGCTCAGGAACTGTTGGAAGAGGAATAAGATGAGATTGCATAATTCCATGCAAAAAAAGATCGTTTTTATAGGGAAAACCCCAGCCACTTTCTTGGGTAGAAATAAGCGAGTCACCCGAAAAAACCTGAATAGTTAAAGAGTCATAACTTCCTACTACAAAATAATCCTGAGCAATTAAATTGTGGCCGTAATTAATAGATATAAGCAGAAATGTACATGAAGCGATAGCAAAGAATTTTGAAACTTGAATAAATTGATGTTTCCAATTCATAAACTGCTCATTGAATTTCAGGATTATCTGATATTTATGAGCTTAATGCAAAAAATTAGTTAATCAAAGTTATCCCATCCCATAAAGCGCTGCTTTTTCTTTGCAGAAGAATCGAATATTCGTGAAGGGTAATTAGTCATAATTAGCTCTTTTTCCTTTTCAACTTCTTCCAAGCATACGCACCACCGGCAGCGGCAAGTAATCCAAGTCCACCGTCAATGGGAGCTTGAGAAGGAGCGCCGGGCAAGCCGGGTTGAGCGAACACAACGGCGGTTAGTGTTAGTATGAAGAGAAATGTGAGTAGGAGTAGGATGGAAGTTTTCATAACGATGGAATTAAGAATTAAGAATTCAAAATTAAGAATGGGTTGACTCCCCAATTCTTAATTTTTCATTCTACATTTTGAATTGCCGGAGGCGAATTATTTAATGAGCGTTAGTTTTTTGATCAATACCACATTCCCCGCCTGCAGGCGATAGATATACATGCCCGAAGCGAGGTTGTTGGCATTGAAGTTGACTGTGTACCGCCCAGCAGATTTTTGTTCTCCATTCAGCAGTGTGGTAACTTTCCTACCCAGAATATCGAATACTTCCAGTGTTACCTTTCCGGTTTGGGGAACTCCGTAAGCAATCGTGGTACTTGGGTTGAATGGGTTTGGATAGTTTTGTTTCAGTTCCACCTTTTGAGGTAAATCAACTAGTGGCTCAGTACTTACTGCCTGTGATGGTGAAATAGTGAGAACAAATCTTGGCTCTGTTTGTTTTTGTTTGGCAGGCTCGAAGATGGAGGTCAGGCTTGGTGGTGCAGAGAGATCATCCTGTGGAGGTGCAAGATTTTGCGTCTGTACGGCCTTTACTTTTGCTGATTCCATCGTAAACATGTACGGCTCTTCCAAAGTGCTTGTGATCTCCAATTCTGAATCATACAAACTAACAACCCATCCTTCCGGAATATTTAAATCACCTTTTGTGATGGAATGCGAGCTTCCACTTTCGGTAGTTTGCAGTGCTAGTGGGATTTCCAGAGCTTCGTCAATCAAGGGCAGACTATTAATATCCAGATGTGTGGTGTCATTAAGGATGGAAGCCATCGTTACGTAGTTCGGAGAAAGCGGATTGAGTTGGTACGCATCCGAAGCATCAATGCCGAAATCACCCTCTTCGGAGAATTGAAACCAGGCTTTGTTGGAAAATCCGGAGTCACTTTTAAGTTCCAGAGAGAAGTAATAAGGATTTGCCTGCGCTACTTCTTTGCCTAAAAAGCTATTTGCCGAGTCTTGTTTTGCGTTTGATGGGATGACCAAGCTTGGGCTGGAACCCGTAGTTTGTACAAAAAAGCCGTTAAATGCACCTATTTTACCTTCTGATAAAGACCCAAGTGTTCCGTTCCAACTTTTCCAGCCTGCCGCATTATGATCATACACATACACTACATTAGAAAGAGTGTCTCTGGTGAAGTCATCCCAATCCACGTCTTTTTGGAAAGGATTTCCCAGAAGCGTAAAGCCATTTACATTTGTATTTAACAATGGGGTTAAATTTTGATCGCCTTGAGGTTCTATACCGGCAAGCTCTATGGTTTTAGGAAACCCTGCATCGCCCGGTTTGGTAGCATTATCATCACTGAATACATACACCAGTGAACCAGAACCAACTCCCGGTGAGTTTACCATATCTGTAAGTGGTGTCCAATTGGAGTTATCAATAGACGCGTTTGTGATTGGCCAGGTATATACATTTGTAGTTCCGGATGTTGTCGTTGCTCCGGTAAAACCTTGGGTCCAGATATTTCTTAAAAGTGGAGCGAGGGTAGAATCCTGAATGGGATTTGCCAACAATCTCCAGCCTTCCGTGCCGGTAAGGGTAACCGAATTTTCTGCGGGTAGATTATTGCCGGTTACCCCATATTTCAATGCCAGATATTCATATACCTCTGCCCGTTCCTGTGCACTGAGTTTCTTGTTAAAGATGATGAACTCGGCGATGTCTCCATTGAATTTGGATCCAGATGAAGCACTCGAAGCCCCCATCCTGAATGTAGAGGTAGCAACACCAGGTTGTTGATTAGACCCGGTTATATAAGCGCTGCTATCTGCATTTACAGTAAGTAATAAGCCATTTTCGATTCCTGACGTATTTACTATGGTCGTGTTTCCGGTGGTATAATCCCCGGATGCTCCACTATATGCTGAGGTACTTCGTGTTCTTGCCCTAATGCCATTGCTACTATTATTGAGAACCAAATATAAACCACCAAATCCTACATAATACACCTGTTGTTCAGCTGTACTACTGCTTGAATACACAATAAAAGTCTCCACATCAGAGCCAACAAGCCCCAACTCTCCTTGATTCGGTAAATCTAAAAAAGCGTTCGATCCGTCAAATCGAAGAGCTCCATTATTGTTCATAGAAGTATCGCTATACACGGGTTGGTTCGCTGCCGTTTCCTGAGTTGCAATGTGGTTTTTCCCTGATACATCGTACCATTTAGCTATTTTCCCCTCCACAACATCAAATGCTCCTTCATCTGCCTTCAGCCACAGTACTGTTTCAGAATTAAGTTTATTGAGATAAAACGGTTGTTCAGTACTTAGGGAATTCCCAACACTGTTTCTTGCTTCTATTACAACATAAATGGTAGCATTATATTCAATATTTGAAACCGTTATCGAATCGGTTACATCGGTATATGAATCTCCGATGCTTTGCCAGGCTGTTGAATCTGTATATGCTCCCTTAGTAAATCCATACTTAACCCGAATTTCAGAGGAGAAATTCATGGGATTGATAGTTGAAAGTACCGTAAACGATGTTTCACTTTCATATTCAATGCTACTCGCCCTTATAAATGGAGGATTATCCTGAGAAAGAAAAACGGCCATTGAGGAATAATCATTTCCGGTAACAAGGTCTATTCGCCCATCATTGTTCAAATCGCCTGAAGTTAAATAATTCGCACTAGTTGCAACGGAATATTGTACCCGATCTAAAAAGGTACCATCCCCATTTCCTAGCAGTATCGAAAAATCATCCTGATTATAATAGGAAATCATAAGGTCGGTGAAGCCATCTCCGTTCAAGTCTGCGGCTTCTAACTGCTGTGGCTGATCGCCTACCGATATATCCGTTTTGGCTGAAAAGGTGCCGTCGCCATTTCCAAGAATCACTGAAATATCATCGTCATTTTTGTTAGAAACAACCAAGTCTAAGTTGCCATCTCCATTTAAATCATGAACTACTAAACTGTTTGGGTAATCACCGGTTTGAATTACTTGAGTCTGGCTAAATTCTCCCCCAAAGCTTCCACTATTCAGATAGATTGCATCATGAGTACTACTTACAAGCAAAGCATCGTTAAAGCCATCATTATTTACATCTGCAGTTTTCAATTCTCTCAATTCCCCAGTGGCTCCGTAATTTTTCAGAGGTTTAAATGTGCCATCTCCGTTGTTAATTAATACAGAGAACACAGAGTAATAGGTACCAACGGTAAGATCAATAAAGCCATCCCCATCGATATCGGCAGCTGATAATTTTAGAGGTACCAGACTTCCCATGGAGTATTCTGTCTCAGCTTGGAAGGTGCCATCTCCGTTATTCATAAAGGTTATGATCTGATTATATAAAAAATCAACCCCGGCGATGTCAGGATAGCCATCGTTATTCAAATCTGCGGTGGTCATATCAATTAAACCATCATCAGTGTAGTAATTTACTTTATTCCCGAACCTGCCATCACCCAAACCGAGATAGGTAGAAACAGAATCATTATTACTTGCCAGAACAAGATCCGTGTTACCATCCTGATTGATATCAGCCAGTGAGATTGCACGTATATCGTAAACTGTTGCATAAATTTCATCGAGCGCAAATGTGCCTTTGTTTTCTTCGGCTTTTATCGTAAAGGAGAAACTAAACGGATTAACACCAAGATTATCTGCTGATTTAATCTTTGAAGTAGAGGTAACGGTAATAAGTTCTCCTTTTTTAAGGGATTGATCAGGAGTGAAGGTCACGACCGTATCGCCTGAACCAAAGCTAAAACTTCCTGTGATGATGCCGATGGTATTGCCTCTAACCAGAAATGAGGTAGAATCTACAAAAGTTACCTCATTTATGGGCTTCGAGTAGGTAGCCGTAATGACCGAGTTTGGCAAAACATCTATGTTGTTTCTGGCAGGAGTAACGGATGCTACTCTGGGAGATAATTCTACCTGAAAGGATGTTCGCGCCGGATTTGCAAGCAAATAACCTTCCTCTCCTGAAATCCCATTGTATTCGTACACCGCAAAGTGGTAGGTGGTGTCTTCCCCAAAACCCACCGCTTCAAAATTATCGCCATCTCCATTGTAGATAACGTAATTTCCATCACCAAGATCTGTACCCGCCCCAAAGTTGTTGTTAGCTGAATAATAGGTTTCATTTTCAGGTTCAAAAGTTACCGGATTGTCTTTTCTGGCAACGACTAGCCGATTTGCTCCGTTGCCGGTAGTGAGACTAACCAGCATTGAGTTTTCCTGAACTTGGCTAAAACTTATGTCGGTTGCTGGTGCATCAGGAACTGATAATTCGGGGATATTCACCGCAAGATCATACTTATCGTTCAGATAATTAATGACAGCTACCTGCCGGCTTAAGGGCAGATTGTTTTTAAAGATGAGAATCTCGGCAACATCTCCATTCAATGGTAGAGCGCCTCCAAAACGCCTTCCAAGTTCGAGCGAAGCATCCACAGTAGCCCGGAAATTTCCACTTTTTGTTGCCTCAGTGTTGTTATCTACCCGTAATCGGCTAGCTCCTTCCGCTACTTTCATTTGGTACACATGGGCAGAATCATCTCCAAAATCCCCGACCTCACCGACATCTAAATAATTAGAACCAGATGGAATAAAGCGTGCCCCAGCGCTGCCGTTTAGATGAAATTCAAATTGAGTTCCTCCTGCACTCATAAAAAACTGAATGGCGCTGTTGTTGGATGATTTCCCAATGATATACGCCGAGTAATCGCTGTTTAAAACACCCAAATCGGAAAGATTGGGCAAGGTAAGGGCATCATTACTTCCATCAAACCAAAGAGCTGGCAACCCGTTAATGGCATTTTCAATAAAAAGAGGTTGGCTGGTAGCGGTTGCCTGTGCTGCATCATTATCATTTCCTGACTGATCACTCCAAGAAGGTACGGCTACCCCGTTTGTTGCATTCGAAATTCCACTGTTAGCCCGCAGCCATACTGTGAGAGAATCACTGCCTTGAAGGGTAAATTCCTTTGTTGTTTCACTTAAATGTGGCGGAGGAACCGTCAGATACCTCTCTGTTCCTGCTGTACCGTTAAACTCTACTGCTGAGATATGATATTCAATGCCTTGATCCAGACCTGATAGTGTCACCGTACTATCGGTTCCGTTATAGATAACGAAATTACCCGTACCTATTTCAGTTCCCTGACCAAACTGGGCATTTGCAGTATAGGTGATAGAATCTTCCGGAAAAGCATCTACTGCGGATCCAGCCTTGGCTAAAATTAGTCTTTTTTCTCCATTTCCCGGGGTCAAGCTCACATTCATGGAACCGTAAGCAACCTCGGTGAAAGAAATATTTGATGCCTGAACCGTGGGCAGTACTATTGGCTGGTCAATTTCATACTTCACTTTAAGATAATTCTCTACCGAATCTCGGCTGCTTTCACTTAATACACTATTGTAGATAATTACCTCGGCTATATCGCCAGAGAACCAAAAACCTCCACCTGACCGTGTTCCTAAAATTAAATTTCCAGAATACGAACTATGGCTATCCGTATTTGTTTGAGTTACTCCATCGCTATCAATACGAATAAGACCATAAGTATTTGTAGCCTCTACCTGAAATATATGCGCTTCCGAATCAGTATAATCTCCCGTTATACCTTCATCAATATATATACCTGAATCCGGAATATATCTCGCTCCCTTTGGTCCATTTGTATGAATTTCGTATTGCTCTGTGGCAGATGCTGAACCTAATAAAAAATATATGTTAGACGATATTGATATGGTTTTGGCAATAATAAATATTTGATAATCATTACTAACAATTCCAAGATCAGTAGCTGTCGGAAGCACTAGATAGCTGTTCGTTCCATTAAAACGGAGTGCCGGTTCCCCATTAATGCTGTTACTTACAAAAATAGGGCGCTGTGCAAGTACCGATTGTGTTGCATTATTCCCATTCCCCGACTGATCCGCCCATACGCTCACAGAGTCGTTGCTGGAAGTGATTCCAGCGTCAGAAGAAAGATGCAGTTTTAAACCAGAGCTTGGTAGTTGCGCCAAGGTATCTTTCGTATTTGCTGCAAGAAATACTGATGCGAGAATAAAATAAGTGAGAAAAAGCTTAAATGTACCCATATTGTAATCCGTAATGTGGTGAGGTTTATCGTACACCCAGAATCTATGGAATTCTACCTGCGCAAACGTGTCAACTTTCTGTGTAAACGTATCAAATCGGAGTTTAAATAGCTTTAAAGGAATATTTTGGATCAGGTTTGTCGGCGATGACGATGTAAAAAATAACCACAAAGTAATAGAACACGGGTGAGGCGGATGATCCCTAGGATAAATAATAATCCTGCTAATTCTGGTTCAAACTTCATTGCCCTCGTTACGATACTGTGCGTGGTAACGAAAGCGTTTGCCCGATGTTAATCTATCAGTCATTAATAATGCTTCGACACTGAGCACCGGAGCAAGGTGAAGTGAGACATTCAGGATAGAATCAAACAAGAGTTGTTGCAAAAAGAAATCAAGCGAGTACAGAGTTGTGTAGATTCATCGGGAATACCCTCTGAATGACTCGTTGCTAAGGAAAATTCTATTTTGGTCACTCCGAGGAATCGAGGAGTCTGCACAACAAAGAGTAAAGCAAAAGATAAAGTACCGGGGAAGAAAGCAGTTTTGAAGAATGACTTTAGTTAAGCAAGCGGATGTTCACCAAATCTAGCTTCATATTTTTTACGGAAGCTGGTGGCACTTTTGTAACCGACGGCATTGGCAAGTTCTTCCAATCGGATATTTTTATTTTCAGCGACCATCGCTCGAGCAGCTGTTAACCGCACTTCCCGAATAAACTCTGCGGGAGTCATCCCTGTTTCTATTTGAATATTTCGATAAAATGAGCTTCGACTTTGCGAAAATTCATCCGCAAGACTATCTACTGAAAGATTAATATCGCCAAGGTTTTTCATCACAAAAGCAGCGGCTTTTTCAGAAAGACGTTCTTGTGATGTGGGAATTTCTTCTACTGATAGATCGATTTTGAGTTTCTTTCTTCGATTGTAATAGGTGAGCAGGTTTCGAGTTTTTAGTACCAATTGCTCAGGCAAGAACGGCTTGGTTATGTAATCAACCACTCCGATTCGCAGTAAATGAAGCTTATCATCTTCTAGTGCCTTTGCCGTAAGAACTATTACCGGGATATTCGCCCATTTCTTACTGCTAAACAGGTTTTCGATTAGTTTTTGCCCACCCATCACCGGCATCATTAAATCCGTAATAATAATATCGGGGGTATACTTAGATAAAAGATTTAGCGCTTCCTTTCCATTTTCGGCTCTTACAACTTCTCCTAAATCAGAAAGGATGTCTGCCACATAATTCATCATATCCTCGTTATCCTCTACCAACAGAATGCTGAACTTTTCTTTGAGTGGCGATTCAGGTATTAATTCCGTTTGATAAAGTAACTCTTCTTCTTCAGCTCCCAATAATTCAACCACTGTATATTCTTCTACTTCAACCAAAGGTAGGGTAAGCTTAAAAAGTGATCCTTTTTCTATTCCTGAAACCGCAATAATTTCACCATTATTCAAATGAGCAAGAGTTCTACTGAGCTCTAGCCCGACTCCCATGCCTTCTACATATTCTTCTTCGGGTCTGTTGAGCCGATGGAATCGTTCAAAAATCACATCCTCTTTTCCATCCGGAATTCCCGGACCCGAGTCCTGAACAGTAAGTATAAAACTATCAGATTCTGTTTTGGTTCTAATTTCAATACGCCCACCATCAGGAGTAAACTTAATGGCATTTGAAATCAGGTTGTTAATTATGACTTCCACTTTAGATCGATCTACATGCACTACTGCTTGATCTGCGCCGGGATAAAAGCTGAACGTATGGCCATGATATTCTGCCAGCGAACGAAACGATTCCACCGAAATAGCGGCGAGGTTATTTACCTTGTAATAATTCCGGTGTAGTGTAAGGTGATTTTGCTCCGATTTTGTAAGGTCAATAATCTGATCCACCATATCGTGTAAACGGTTCATATTTCTCTTCACTACTGACAAGTCAGATTTTGTGGTTATCTGATTCAAATCCTCTTTTCGCATTACTTTATTGATCAGACCTTCGCTAATGGTTAGTGGGGTTCTGAATTCATGCGAAATATTAGCAACGAATCGTTTTTGATATTCATTGGCTGTTTCCAAATCAGCCGTCCGCGCCCGAACTCTGTTTTCGAGTGTAGTAATTAAACCGGCATAATTGTTTGCCACATTAAAGGTTAACGCAATAGGAACCCCTGTATAAACCAATAAAATTGATAGGATAAAAAGCACGTGATTTTGAGATCCAAAAGCCATGTATGGCAGAACATAAAGAAGTCCACCACCTACTGTAATGAGTAATCCTGTTGCAATAATCCAGATTTTATTTTCTTCGGATTCTCGTTTTGCTTCCCATAAAGAATAAATGCCATATAGTAGCGTGAGTATGATTAGTACCGGGTGAAGAATGTTCAACCATCCTCTGTTTATATAAATGGATATAATTCCAATGATTATGGAGAAAACTAAAATGCCGGTAAGAGATCGCCATGGAATGGTTAAATAAAAAATTCTTCTTACCGCTATCAAAAAGAAATACACTACAAAGATGAAAGAAATAGCATAGGAAAATTCAGAAAAGTATAGGTAAGAGTAGGTCCAATCTACCATAGTATCACTTAAAGTAGTGAAGGCATGGAGTAACATAAAAAAGGTGGTTAAAGAAACATAAATATGGTACTGACCTTTGAATTTCACTGCTAAGTAGGTATGTATCAACGCCAATAGGGTAAGCAACATGAGAGCGCCGCCAAAGATAAAAGCTCTGTGCCGGCGTTGATATATTTCATAATTCTGATAGAGAACAAGGTAAATACCATTATCAAACCACTGCCAGGTTCTAAAATATGTTGGCATTGTATGTGCTGAATATTGGACTAACAAAAAGTTTGATCCTTTATTGAGCATAAGTCCGGTTTGGACTTTATTTATATATCTCGAAAGAACTTCGTCCTCCGAATTTTTAGAAACATTCCCATTTTTTAGAATCTCGATTCCGTTTAGCCATATTGTTATAGGTTCCTGTCCGTAATAAGACAATATCCAAGTAAGCCCAACGATTGATGAATCCGCGACAAACTCTACTTCAAACCAACCATATTCATTCCATTTCGGATCTGATTTCAGCTCTTTAAAGTCCGAAAGATCAACAGGAATAGTATTGGTGAGATTGCGTCTCGACCTTATTTCTTCCGGATCATCGAACGAGAACGTCCAGCCTTCTACATTATAAAGGGTTAGATTCCCATACCTGTTTGTATCTGCAATGCTGATAACCTGAGGACTTTGCATTCGGGCATGAGCTTCATGAACTCCCAAGAAAGCAATTATAAAGATTAAGAAAATTGATTTCCCAATCTTAGCAGATTGGAAACACTGCGTTTCATATTTAAACAATTAGTACCCCCTTTCTAAGCAAATGTATTAATTCCGAATGTATGATTACTTCTCATAAAACAAAAAAAACAATCAAATTAACGACTGGAGTTAGAATCTATAAATAAAGTTTATGGGAGAAGAATTACATTATTCGAAGTCATTTTATTTAATGAGTATCGAAGCAGGTCGTGCGGATGAACACATATCAATAAATTACTCTCCGACATGTTGAAATGCTGTAAACTATGGTTCAAAACCTCTCTTCCGGAAGTAGCTACATAGGAGAAGCTCCGATAGACAGGGGGCTGATTATTCTTCATTCATGTTATTTTTGTCTTTAAGTTTCTTCCAGGCATAGGCTCCGCCCGCAGCTGCGAGTAATCCGAGCCCGCCATCAATAGGAGCTTGAGCAGGAGGTACTGGCAAACCGGGTTGGGCAAAAACAACGGCGGTTAGTGTTAGTATGAAGAGAAATGTGAGTAGGAGTAGGATGGAAGTTTTCATAATGAGTGATTTTTAGCTCGTCATCGCGGACAAACTTGATCCGCGATCTCCTTGATTCGACTTGAGATCATATTGAGGAGATCCCGCATCTTCCGAAGGAATGCCTTTGGCAGGGGTGCGGGATGACGGGCGTTGTTTTATTTAATTAAAGTTAATTTCTTGGTTATAACGATATTTCCCGCTTGCAATCGATAAATATACATGCCGGATGACAAATTGCGTGCGTCGAAGTTTATGATGTATCGCCCAGCGGTTTTGCTTTCGCCGTTAATAAGAGTAGCTACTTTTCTACCGAGCACATCAAATACTTCAAGAGTTATTGTTCCATTTCCAGGAACTCCAAATGCAATGGTCGTACTTGGATTGAACGGGTTTGGATAGTTTTGTTGAAGTTCTACCGTTTGAGGTAAATCAACAAGTGGTTCGTTGCTCACAGAAGTTCCGGAGTTAATCTTAATCATAAAGCGTGAACCTGAAGTTGAGCTTTTAGCCTTCATCACTTTTGGTGAAAATACACCATGAATTGGCTGAGTTCGTGGAGCTGTAGATTCTTCTCCCGAAAGCTTTCGGGGCTGAATGACTTTGGCTTGGCTTTCGATTTTGAAGCTATAGGAAGAAGCTTCGGAAAGATCTATTTCTTTACCTGTCTCTGAATTAAATAGCAATAGTGTTACATCGTCGGGTAGGTTTGATGGATTCCAGCTCAACTCGTATTCGCCATTCATTTCATGAGTTTCGAAATCTAATGGAATAGAAATAGACGTCATAAAGGAAGTCGGTAAAGCATTGATATCCAACGTAGATCCGTCATCAAGCTTGGTAAACAGACTCAGATACTCTGCATTTAGTGATTGAAGTTTGTAGGCGTCCAATCCATCTTTGCTAATTTCTGCGCGTTCATCAAACATCATAATAGTTTGTGATGACATAGCTCCGTCTGTTAGTGCAAAGCCAAGTTGAGAAACGGGAGCTTTCTTACGAAGAACACCGCCTCCGCTTCGAATTTTATCGTTTAGCGACAGTGCTGGAGACGCTGCATTAGCTTTCACCCAAAATCCTTGCCATGGAGCGATTTCACCACCACCAAAAGTTCCTGTTGCTCCGTTCCAGGATAAATAAGCTCCTGCTAAATCACTCCAAACATAGAATGAGGCGTCTAAATTAGTGGCAGTCATTCCTGTTGAGATGTCCCAATCAATCGTAGCGCCATACGGATTTCCAACAAAGTTCCATCCGTCATTCACAGCAGAACCTGAATCAGTAAATGAAAGCGAAGGAGATACCGAGCCACTGCGTTGAGTGCTATCCGTTTTAATTACTTTTGGAAAACCATCTCCGGTACCGTCATAGTTGTCGTCATTATACACGTATACTAAGAATCCAGATCCTGCAGCGGGCACATCTGTTGCATTTGAAATGGAAGTAAATGAATTAGAAGATTCGCTCCAAGTAAGAACACTTGGGTTTCCACTCGTTCCATCAGCACCGGTAAAACCTTGGGTCCACAAAGTATCTAAGAGACTTCCGTAAGAAGTATTTCCAACGGGAGCACTCATCATACGCCAGCCTTCGGAGCCTGTTATGATGGTTCCATAAGGATGCGTAACTGTACTTTGCGTTACTCCACCTTTTAATTCTGCATTATAGGAAGGAGTACTCGCATCATAAGCTATGCTTCCAATCTGTTCGTCGAAAGGATAGTACACAACAAGGTTATCTTCGTTTCCTCTCAACTTCTGGAACATGTTTTCCTGAATTTCAGGCTCGGTACGTACCTCGTTCCAAATTCGAAGTTCATCTAAATTTCCATTAATGGGGTCTCTGTTATCTTTACCTCCAATTAAAAGTGGATTAGTTGAAACAACTGCTGGAATATTACCTGTTACTTTTCCAATGTTTTTACCATTTAGATAAAAAGTGGCATCATTATTAGCATCAAAAACGATGGCAATATGCATCCACGTATTGGGGGGAAGAGTATGATTTATTTTATAGGTGTACAGATTGTTGATGTACAAAGCTATGTCTGAACTTTGAAGCGTAATAAAATATGAGCCTTCTTTAGACATAAAGGGCCTTGCGTCTACCCCAAAAGAGGTTTTAACCCAGCCTTCAACAGTGAAGCTATTGGTAAGGTCCAAAGCATTGGTGTCGGCAACTTCTACATAATCACCATAACTGCTAAGTGCGATACTACGGCCACTTACATTCATTAAACTTTCATTCTTGTACCAAGCTAACTTGTTATCATTAGAAGAGCCGGAAATCACGTCAAGATCACCATCATTGTCAATGTCGGCGACAAATACACTAAGAGCTCCATCCGCTGAATTACTAATGATTCCTTCGGTAAATGAAGGATTAGTTGCTCCATCGTTTTTGTACCATGTGATTTTATCATCAGCGGAAAAAGCAGACACAATATCCAGGTCTCCATCCGCATCCATATCGGCTGCATATATGCTGATAGCACTATTACCAGAAGTACTCACTACTACCTCGGTAAAGTTCTGCGATCCGTCGTTTTTGTACCATGCTATTTTATCATCACTTTGGGAAGCAGACATCAAGTCGATGTCGCCATCGCCATCTAAATCTGCAGCAAATACCGTATGCGCAAAATTAGCGTTTGTGCTTACTACGCGTTCGGTGAAGCTTTGGGAACCATCATTTTCGTACCAGGCAATTTTATCATCTTCAGATGAAGCTGATAGCAGATCCATATCGCCGTCGCCGTCTATATCCATTGCAAACACATCAAAAGCTCCATCGGCGTTTGTACTTACTATGCGTTCGGTAAAGTTTTCGGAACCATCGTTTTCATACCAGGCAATTTTATCATCTTCTGAGGAAGCCGACATCAAGTCGATATCTCCATCTCCATCCATATCAGTGGCAAAAACACTATTGGCACCGTCGGCAGAATCACTCACTACTATCTCAGTGAAAGAAGGGTCTGCGGCGCCATCATTTTTATACCACGCTATTTTTTGATCTACAGCTGAGGCCGACATCAAATCCATATCGCCATCGCCGTCTATATCTGCTGAATATACATCCCGAGCATAATAGGCATCGGTGCTTACTACACGTTTGGTAAAGCTTTCAGATCCGTCGTTTTCGTACCACGCTATTTCATCAATATTCTCAGAAGCAGACAAGAGGTCGATATCACCGTCGCCATCTACGTCAGCTGCATGTACGCCTTGAATATTATCAGCAGAAGTGCTAACCACATTTTCGCTTGAGCCTGTGTCACCAAAATATCCACCCCCGGTAATAACCGTAAAGAGTGTAGCTAAGGTCTCAGAAGAATTATCAGAGGAGCGTTTCACACTTATCTTGTAATTACCACCTGCAACTGCCGGAACAGTAACAGTAAGTTGTGTAGTAGTTCCAGCCGTAACCGTAGCCGTAGTACCTGTTCCACCACCAACTGGGGTAAAGGTAACGGTATTATTGCCTGCAGGAGTGTCAAACGCTGGGCCATACAAAGTAATGGAAGTACCTGAAACGCTGTTTAAAGGTTGAATTTGCGTAATTCTTGGAGGGGGAAACACCCAAGTTTGAGATTCATAAGCGCCCATGTCGATAGTGCTTTGGTAAACCCTTGAATTGCCAGCCATATCTTTATCGGTAGTAGTATTTCCACCAGCATTGGTGTATAAACTATTACTCCCAGCGTTAACGATATCAGTTTTATCTTTTATACTGTAATCGCCATTACTTGGATTAGTAAAAATATCTGTACTAGAAATACTTGTGCCATCTAAATTGCCATTATTGGTACTGCTTAATCCTTGTATCAAACTGTATTGTATATCGGGTGTGGAATTAGCTGTGTTCGTGTAAATGCCCGGATTTGTTGTAGCTGTGTTACCCAACAGAAGGGTATTATATAGTTTTGGGGAAGAGGTTAAATCATTGTACATCCCTCCACCAAGTGCTGCAGTATTAGTGCTAATTGTAACATTTATGTATGTAGCAGAGGAAGTAATATTAACCACGCCACCTCCACCATAATTAGCTGTATTATCTGTTAGTAACACATTTTTAAATACTGGCGAAGAAGAATAATTATATATCCCACTTCCACTATTTTGGTACACCGTTTTGCCATTAATAGTGACACCGGTAGAGCCATTTGCATTTCCACCCTTTATAACAAAACCTTCTATTAAAGCTTGTTCTACGGAAGATGTACTTACAACTATATGATAGGCATTATCAGTACTATCAGAAGCAGTGCCAATATCTCCACTTAATATGGTTGGTGCCCCTCCGGTTCCTCGGTCACTCAAGGTTGCTTCATTTCCTGAAAACCCTCCGTACAATTTTACATTTTTAACCAGTAAAAAGGCATTTTCACGGTCTTCATTGGTATAATTGGATCCATCTTTTGGACTATACATTGGTTTATAAGTGCCTTTAGCTACCCATATTTGTAATGGAGTACTTGCATTCCATAAACTCTCATTCTTATTTTGTTGAGCCCATTCCAGTGCATCGGCTAAATCCGGTATGGCATTGCTCCAGCTATCACCCGTTACATTACCTCCACTTATATTATTTTTTACGTAAAGAGTATTATTTGCACCCATAGCAATTGGAGCGTTAACCTTAACCCAATTACTCTTTGTTGGGTCCTCTAACACATCGGAAAGTGCGTCATCAGGAATTACCTCAAAGGAAATGTATTTATTCAAATCGGCTTCAGCTATCGTATAGGTTGTGCTTGTAGCTTCACTTATAGCTGTTTTTCCACTTCCTGAATTATTGTTTGCAATGTACCATTGAAATGTAGAGCCACTTTCGATGTCATTTTCCACATCAGTGTACTCATACGATGCCGTCAAAACTTGCCCTGTTCTAAAAGAACCAGAAATTTTAAGGTTTAACGGTGACGGGGCTGTCTGTGCTTCTCTTTGTAGTTCAGAAGCTCCCATATCAATAATATCTACCGTAGGTGTTCCGGAGTACACTCTTGCATTTTTCATCGCATCTTTGTCGCTTGACAGATTTCCACCAGCATTGGTGTAGAGCGTATTGCTTCCTGAGTTAACCACAGGAGCTGTATTATTTAAACTGTAGTCGCCATTCACATAATCGGTATAAATATCAGATATTTCAAAATCTGTGGCATTAACATTGCCATTAGTGGTATCACTTAGCCCTTCAATATAGCTATACTGTGCGTCTATGTCAGCGGTGCCATCAATGCCAAATAATAGGGTATTATATATCTTGGGAGCTGACCCTTCATGGTTAGTCATCCCCGGTCCATAACCACCATTCCCACCAGTTCCTTGTGCTTTATTACCAGCAATGGTTACGTTAATGAGTATTGGGGAAGAGCTAATGTTATAAACCCCCCCGCCCCAAGCTAATCCACCTTGATATCCATTCCAACCGCCATTTGATGTATTTCCACTTATAAATACATTAATAAGTGTAGGAGAAGAATTGCTGTTAAATATCCCACCACCTTGACCTCCTCCAGAGCTACCAGCTCCAGCACTGAGGGAGCCACCAGTTGCTGTATTACCACTAATAGTTACATTAATAAGTGTAGGGGAAGAATTAGAGTTGAATAATCCTCCACCTCGACCATTAGGTGCCGGGTAACCACTACGGCCAAATACAGTATTCTCACTTATAATAAGATTACGAAGCATGGGCGAAGCATAACTATTGTATATCCCCGCGCCTTGATCAGAATCACGTCCCCCAGTTATTACAAAGCCATCAAGCACGGAGGCTTCGGTCAATTTGGTGCTTTCATTAAAATTATTAATAATTACCCGTTGGTTCCCATTGCTTTTAAGAATGGTAGCTTTAGAAGAGTCGTTTGCAAAATCGCTGATGTCTCGTTGAGAAAGCGAAGTCTCGGTACCGGCGAAACTACCGTATATCTTTACGCCTTCTTTCATGAGGATTGAAGTAGTTAGGAGATAGTTTCCTTTTTTCACAAAAATAACTTCCCCATCGCTACTATTATTGATAGCGGTTTGTAAGTTTCTATAAGACGCTGCCCATGCTGAGCCATTATTGGCGTCATTTCCATCTAAGGAGACATAACGTGTGGTCTGTGCAAATGCTGCGCTACCAAAAAGGAATGTACACAGCAAAATTAGAAGGTGGTATTTATTATTCATGGCGATAAATTAATAGGTATTAATTAGAATATGTTTTGTGGTAAGGTTACCTTATTTCATCTCTGAATACGTCTAAACTTTCTCTCAAATCATCTAAATAATTTCTAATATCGTCTATAGTTGTCTTATGGTTCTACAATTACTTGTTGGAATAGCACTATTTTTAGTTCCTCAGCAGTGGCCGGGAGGAGAGTTGAAACAGGAATATTTGGTTCGTCATTATGTGGTTGAAGACGGGCTGCCTGTAAATTCTATAAACGGAATGGCACAAGATGATGATGGCTACCTGTATATTTCTACCTACGATGGATTGGTACAGTATGACGGTTATACGTTTAAAGTGTATAATTCTGGGAATACAAAGGGATTGGGAACCAACCGATTCCTTGGGTTACTTAAATCCCAAGAAAGTGATGTATGGCTATATAATGAAGGAGGGGTGGTTACCTTAAAAACAGGAGATACTTTTAAGACTTTTCGTCCTTCTGAAGTTGCAGGTTTCACTAATCGAATTATTGAAGGCACAGATGGACGTATTTGGGTTTCAGGAACAGAGGGTTTGGCCTATTATGATGCAGCAGATTCATCGTTTAAGAAATTAGAAGAACCTCTTTTTGAAGGAGAATTGGGCCTGATTGGCGAAGGGCTAAAAGGAAGCGTGTATGGAATAAATAAATTTGGACTGGTTGCCTGGCAGAATAATAGAACATCGGTACTTATGTCACTAAACGATTACCCCGAGCTAGATTCCTTATATTTTACACAGATTAAACAATTTGAAGAAGATAATGTTTGGTTGGTTGGGGTAGATAATATTTATAACTATAACCTAGTTACGAAAAACTTAAGGCAGGTTGAGGTTCCTCGAAATAAGATTATTGCCTTTTGGAATATGATTCCCAAAACGAACAATGAATATCTGCTTCCCGCTTCCACCGGATTCTATACGCTTAATTCAGAAACTCTCCGGCTAAAAGAGCTCCCTATTGAGGTGAACTCACAAATTCTTCGTACAAATCTCGTGCACACCGGCAAGAATGACGAAGAAATCTATATTGGGGATGATGAAGTGGTGATTGATGGTCAAACGGTACTTCGGGCACCATCTCTTAAGTTTGGCTTTTTGGATAGAGAAGGATCTCTTTGGGTGGGTTCAGAAACAGATGGATTATATCAAATAAGGAAAAGTAGCTTTGTAAATCTTACAGCTTCAGATTCTCCTGGAATCACAAACATTTACTCTATTATAGAAGATAGAGATGGAGCCATCTGGGCTTGTGGGATTGCCGAGGGAATCGTTAGAATCTCCGGCGCTGAAATTACCAACTGGAATGCATCCAATAGTAGCCTAAACAATAACTTGTGTTTATTTGTGTTTGAAGATTCTGATGGAACCATCTATGCTGGCTTAACAACTATGGAAGGAGTTTGGAAGTTTGAAAATCAGAAATGGGTACAAGATACCGAGCTGAGTTCATATCTTAAGTCCATTTGGACCTCGTCGGAGGCTATGCATCGCGTTGGAGAAAAGCTGTTAATTGGTTCTCAAAATGCATTGTTAGTGCAAGAAAACGGAATGATCCGATATTACGCCCCTTCTAATCCTCAGGAACTACAAGGAGTTCAGGTTTTTGGTGTGGATTCACAAGAAAATATTTATGTCGGTACATCCGCACATGGAGTTACTCGGGTTTCGGGAAATGGATATACTAATTACTCTAATGAAGATGGAACTTTGAGTAGTAATATCATTAGAGATATTTTCCTGCAATCGGATGACACCCTTTGGATAGCTACCGAAAATTTAGGGTTGAACCGATTGATTCTAGATGAAAAAGGAAGCGTTCTTTCTTCTACCAGTATTACCAGAAACGAAGGATTAATTCATAATTCGCTCCACAGGATTATTGAAGATTTGTACGGGTATCTTTGGATTAGCTCTAATGGCGGTATTATGCGTATTTCTAAAAAGATGCTGAATGAATATGCTGACGGTGACATCAACACTCTTCCTCTTTTGAGTTTTAATGAGAATGAAGGGATGATTAACCGAGAAGCTAATGGAGGAGTGCAATCTTCAGGAATTTTAGCATCTGACGGAAAAATTTGGTTCCCTAATCAGCGGGGAATTACCATTATAAATCCTTCCGACTTTATAAACGAACAAAGCACTAATGTTCCACATCCTATTTTTGACTCTATGGTGTTGGTAGACGAAGAATTATATATAAACAATAGGAATACGGTTACCCTTCCCTTGGGAAAAAGAGATGTACGAGTAAATTTTACAGCTCCAAATTTTGCATACCAAGACAGAGTTAACTTCACTTACAAACTCGAAGGAATTAATAGTAATTGGCAATCCGCAAATCAATCCAGACAAGCAGTATTTACCGGAATACCTGCCGGGGAATATATGCTTACAGTCCGAACTGAATTTTTTGGAGGACAACCTGAGGAAGCGTCTATATTAGTTACTGTTCCTTATTTTTTTTATGAAACCAGATGGTTTTCAGCACTGCTGTTTATCAGCTTATTAGGATTGATCGCAGGCTTAATTAAACTAAGAGTTAGAAACCTTCAGCAAAGAGAAAAAAATCTACAGCATCGTGTTAATGAACAAACAAAGGAATTACATGATGCAGCCGAACAAAAGACTCGTTTTTTTACGGGAATTACCCATGAATTAAAAACACCGCTTTCTTTAATTGTAGGTCCGTTGGAAGATATGGCAGATCAACCAAGCCCCATTGCACCTAAGTTATTTCAAAGCCGCTTAGAGTTAATGAAACGGAATGGCTACAGGCTACAACATCTTATAGATCAAATTCTGGAAGTATCTAAACTCAACGCCGATGCCATCAAACTTAGCTTGCAACCGGTAAGCTTGGTAGAATTGACGAAACAAATTATAGGGCAGTTTCAGTCTAAATTAGAACAAGAGCACATAACTCTGACCATAGACTTTAATGAAATTGATGAACATCTATATATAGATGTTGAAGCTTGGGAACGTATTATTATTAACTTGATGAATAATGCGATCAAATTTTCTACAGAGGGAGGAACTATAACGCTCGTTCTTAGAAATAATGATACGCATGCTCAATTTCGAATTAAAGATAATGGCCGGGGAATTCCTTCTGAATATCATCAAAAAGTATTTGAATATCTTTATCAAATGGATGGGCACAAAGCTGCCGAGGGCACTGGGATTGGCTTGTTTTTGGTGAAGGGTTTAATAGAAGAAATGGGAGGGTCTATTGAGCTGTATTCTGAAAAGGGAGATGGAGCCGAATTTGTGATTTCTCTTAAAAAAGGACATTCACATTTTGCTGCAATCCACAGTGTGAAAAATGAACCAATGGTAGCCGATAATAAAAATACGGAGACTTTTATCAATGGTAAGAAAGAGGAGGGAAACCCAGAGAATATTTTTAGCGAACAAATTCTGATCGTTGAAGATAACAGAGACTTTCGCAATTATTTGAAATCTATTTTAGGGGATAGATATTCAGTTATTACTGCCTCTAATGGAAAAAAAGCACTTGGAGTTTTAGAGAAAGAAACACCCAATCTAATTATCTCAGATGTAATGATGCCGGCAATGAATGGGCTGGAGTTTGTAAATGAGCTTCGTAAGAAATCAGCCTTCAAACATTTACCGGTTATTTTCCTATCGGCAAAAAATATGGAAATAGAGATAGAAGAAGGTCTTTCTACCGGCGCTGATATCTATCTCTCTAAACCAATCCGTAGTAACCTACTGCTTACTCAAATTGAAGCAGTTCTTCGGCGTGAGCGTATTTTATATGCGGAGACAAAAACACCCCAAAACCCAACAGAACCTGAACTCAAAGCTAAAGTAAGAGAGATTGTGTACCGGCAAATGGCTAGTACATCCTTAACAGCAAATATGTTGGCAGATTCTTTGTATATCAGCCGTGCAAAACTTTATTATGAGTGGAAGAAGGTGAGTGAGGTAAGTATTAATGACTTTATTAATGAGATTCGAATAACAGAGGGTAAAGTTCTTATTAAAGAGCGTGGATTTAGTGTTCAGGAAGCTGCCAACGCTGTGGGGTTTTCAAATCCTAATTATTTCTCTACCAGTTTCAAAAAGCAGTTTGGATATTCACCTTCCGAGATTAAAGAAAGGTGAGAAATGAATAGACATTAAGGAAAGCTTAGTCTTTCCGTCATTCCTCGCGAATGGGATTCTAATTCCACAGTCTTTGCGAGCAGCGCGAAGCAATCTCCCTGATATTGCGAGATTAAGTAAGGTAGCTTTTTTAAAGAGACCGTTTCGTTCCTCGCAGATGTTTTTATTTAATTAAAGTTAATTTTTAGTGATGACTGAGCTCTCTTCCCGCCATCGTTAGATATATTCCCATCATCACCCCATCCCATAAAATTCCGCTTTTTCTTTATGATAAGGTTCAAAGATCTTTTTGAGGCTTTGATGTTCAGGGAGATTTAGATTCGCATTTCTTTCAATTAATTCTTTGGCTTGGGCTAAAATGAATTGATCCTCTACAATAACGGTTGATTTGAGCATACAGATTCCTGCTTAGTGATATGTTAATCAATCTTTCAGGTTTTTTAAGCAAAGTAAAAACTAATCCCAGGGATTAATTAACACAATTCCGCAATTTTCAAAATCCCGCGTATTTCTTGTTGCAATCTTTAAACCTCTTGATTTGGCAATTGCTGAGATTTGAGCATCGTACTGACTGATAGGTTTTCCTGATTTTCTTCTCGAGGATGCAATGTCAGCGTATGCTATGCTTGCCTCTATATCGAACGATAAAATTCTGCCTTCAAAATCCTCCTTAAACATGATAAGTGCACTTTTTGTTAGCGAAGATTTACGTTTCCAGCTTGAAAGTAGTGCTATCCCATACAGAATCTCAGCCTGAGTTATTGTAGAGATAAATAGTGAACCTGGATTTTGTTCCGAAACCCAATCTACAACCCTGACCGTAGGTTTTGGCTTCATAAGCTCTGAAATCACATTGGTATCAAGCAGGATCACATCAGAGATTTAAAGGTTCTCGAATTGGTTCGCGTGGAATTTCAGGCAATTCAATACCACCAATTGAAGCAAATCTTTGTTGGATAGTTTCAGCAAGGTTTGTAACAGGTTGGTTATCTTGTATTAATGCAGATTTAAGAATAGTACGCACTTCCTCTTCCATAGACCTTCCATTTTTTGCGGCTTGAATTCTGAGCCGGGCTTTATCCCGATCATCCAGATTTCTTATAGTTATACTTGCCATAATTTTATACGCTTAGTTTGATTGCAAATTAATCAATGATTGCAATGTAATCAAATGTCTGTGCCAAGTATAATAGTGATCTTTTTAATCAGGAGCTGTGGTATCAAAAAAAATCATGACTATGGACTATTTTAAATAGCAATAAAATATATGCTTAAACCTATTTCAGGGTGGAGCCCAACATTGGATATTCGATGTTCCATGATGGATGTTCAAAACTCCTCACCCCATCCCATAAAATTCCGCTTTTTCTTTATGATAAGGCTCAAAGATTTTTTTGAGAGATTGATGTTCTACTGAATTTAGACCAGGATCTTTGGTAATCAGTTCATGTGCTTTTTCTTTGGCTTGGGCAAGTATGAACTGATCTTCTACAATGTCTGCAACTTTAAAATCAGGAAGTCCACTTTGTTTGGTTCCTAGAAAATCTCCCGGACCACGAAGCTTTAAATCAGCCTCGGCAATTTTAAATCCGTCATTGGTTTCTTCCATGGTTTTAAGACGAAAAGCACCGGCTTTGCTCACTTTCACATCCGGCATCAGAATACAATAGCTTTGCCGTTCGCCACGACCGATTCTTCCTCTTAATTGGTGTAATTGTGAAAGCCCAAACCGTTCTGCGTGTTCAATAATCATCACCGAAGCATTTGATACATCAACGCCAACTTCAATTACGGTAGTGGAAACTAGAATTTGAATCTCATTATTAATGAAGGCTTTCATCACGGCTTCTTTCTCAGTCGATTTCATTCGTCCATGAAGTAAACCAACTTCAAAATCAGGAAATCTTTTCTTCAGTTTTTCGAACCCGGCAGTCGCATCTTTTAGATCCAGCGCTTCCGATTCTTCCACCAGCGGGTAAATCACATACACCTGTCCGCCATCTTTAACTTCAGATTCTGCAAAATTATACACGCCTTCTCTTTTTTTATTTCCACGAATAGCAGTCTTGATGGGTTTTCTTCCGGCTGGAAGTCCTTTTATGACTGAAATATCCAAATCAGCATACACCGTCATCGCCAATGAACGAGGGATGGGCGTAGCACTCATCACTAATATATGTGGATGAAATCCTTTGTTTAACAATTCAGCACGTTGCTTCACTCCAAAGCGATGTTGTTCATCAATCACTGCTAAACCCAGTTTATGAAATCGAACGTCCTGTTGAATGATGGCATGGGTGCCAACTACGATTTGACATCCGCCGCCTTCCAGATCAGTAAGCACATCCATTCGGAGTTTCGATTTCTGCCCGCCAACTAAAAGGCGAACATTGATGGCCAGTCCTTTTAAATGTTCAGCAAGCGTTCTGTAATGTTGTTCAGCAAGAATTTCAGTCGGCGCTAAGAAAGCAGCCTGAAATCCATTATCCAACGCCATCAACATCGCTCCAATTGCAACAATGGTTTTTCCGGCTCCCACATCGCCCTGAATAAGACGATTCATTTGTTTTCCTGATTGCACATCTTTTTTGATGTCAGCCAAGGACGAGACCTGACCCTCTGTGAGTTCAAACGGCAGAAGTTCGTTGAAATATTTAGATGTATAGTTTCCTGTCTTGGAAAATACATGTCCCGATTTCCGCTCTTCTACAGTATGATGAATTTTTTCCATGCTCAATTCAAACAGGAATAATTCTTCAAATTTGAATCTCTGAAGAGCTCGTTTGTGCTCTGAGTGATCTTCCGGAAAGTGAATCATTCGATACGCTTCTGCTCTGGAAGGAAATTTCATTTCTTTGATAAGAGACTCGGGCAGGTACTCTTTTATGATAATTTGATCTAGAAGTGTTTCAATCCAGCCTGCTACAATTTTATTGGTAAGGTGTGTTTTACTGAATTCTTTATTGCTTGGGTAAATAGGAACAATTTTAGAGAAGTTGCTCACATCGCCCTCTTCAGAAAGTTTATCGACTTCAGGATGAGCGATGGAAATTGATTTGCCATAACGTTTAGCTGCTCCGAAAAAAGCTACGAGTTCTCCTTCTTTAAAAATTTTCTTAAAATAAGAAGCCCCACGAAACCACACGCCCTTTACTATACCGGTTCCGTCATTAACAGAAACCTCCAAGCGTTTGCTTCTTTTAAATCCCACTTCCTGAAGATTCACTACTTTTCCCACCACGGTTACTTCCTCGCCGGAACCCATCAGGTGTTTAATCTTTTGAACGTTACTTCTATCAAGATATCTGCTAGGAAAGAAATTGAGCAAATCTCTTTCTGTACGGATGCCTTCTGTAGCGAGAGCATCGAGCCGTTTAGTACTTAAACCGGGTAGTTTTGAAATGGACAAGTTGATCAGGGTTAATTGTTCAACCCTAAAATATCTTTTGTGCAAACTGAATACAAACAGGTTTTGGAGTTGTCTTAAATAAGAAATGATGACCCAATTGCAAGAAAAAATCAGGAGACAATTTCTACACTCTCATAATTAAGAATTTGGAATAGAAAATTAGGAATAGGGAATATGGAAATTGGGAGTTTCTTTAAACTCTCAGATATCAGAACTAAATTAATAGAGACTTGGATGGAATTTTTTTTATTGTATTCTAAATTCAACTATTCTTTATTCCTACTTCTAGTAAGTCTATGAAATCTGTAATTATGCAGAATGGCCGCAACGCTTAACCCGGAAATTAAGCCGAACCATAAACCTTCAGGACCAAAATCAGATACAATTCCCAAGTAATAACCAATAGGAAAACCTATTACCCAATAGGCAAAGAAGTTTACGATCATTGGCAATCTTGTATCTTTCAAACCCCGAAGCGCCCCGAAGCCACCAACTTGTAAGCCGTCTGAGATTTGAAAAAGTCCCGCCATAAAAAGTAAAGAGACTGACATTTTGCTCACCATTGGATCGTCAGTGTAAATCGAAATAATAGCTTCCGGAATAGTAAACAGTATAATGGCTGTACCTGTCATGATTGCAGCACATATCCCGATTCCAACAAATCCTCTAAAACGAGCGTTTTTCATGGAACCTTGACCAACTGAAAAGCCAACGCGCTGCGTAATTGCCATAGAAAGCCCAAAAGGAATCATAAATAAGGTGGCAGCTACATTTATAGCTATTTGATGAGAAGCTGATGCTTCAACACTTAAGGTTCCCATCAGAACACTCACGCTTGCAAAAAGAAGTATTTCCATTGCCGTACTTGCTCCATTCGGTATTCCAACTTTTAAAAACTCAATAAATATTTTTGGGTCAGGACCTTTAGTTCTTGCAAAAATATTAAATCGCTTAAATGGTTTAAACTTCATCATAAAACCAATGAAAATTATTGCAGCAAAAAGGTTTATCAAGGATGTGGCATATCCGGCGCCAACAGCTCCCATTCCGGTAATCCCAAAACCATCATACATGAAAACATAATTCGCTCCAACATTCAGTACTAAACTTACTGCTGCAATGTACATTGCCGGTTTGGTAACGGATAACCCTTCACTGAAATACCGAACTCCGGCATAGGCAAAGAGTGGCAATAATCCCCAGGAAATAGCTTTTAGATAATCCGTGGAAATTGGGATGATCTCTTTGGTTACACCGGCCAAATTCATAATTACATCTAAATTTCTTGTGAGAAAAAAAGTTGGGATCGTTAGCATTAATACTAACCAGAACATTTGGCGGGCACTTTTTCCGATTTCTTCAAAACGTCTGGCGCCGAGATGTTCAGAAACAATTGGATTTATTGCGATCAAGGTTGCCATACAAAAAATAGCAAGAGGTAAATACATGGCATTACCAATGGCTACACCGGCAAGATCCAGCGCTGAGAGATTCCCCGCCATTACAGTGTCTGTAAAGTTAAGCCCCATTCGCATAAGTTGCGTGGCAATAATAGGTCCGCCGAGTTTCAACAGGATGGAGCTTTCTTTCTTTAATTTTTCAGAAGTATGCGGCATTGTTTTTCTCTAAGCCGAACATGGTACGAAGAAGTAAGGTGAATGGTAAGCTCAAAAAATATTTAAAATAATTTCTGCGTTAGTTCATTTTATTAAGAAAAATTGTTAAGAATTTGAAGCATAAAACGGAAATATATTTTCTATTAGGGGCATTTCTTCTATTGAATGCTTGTGCAATTTCAAATCCGGTAAGTGAAACGGTTATGTTTAAGGAACCAATAGATCCTATAGACAGGATAGTAGTTATTGGGAGGCCGACCAGTGGTCAGATATTCCGACCTATTATTTTTCGCAGAGGGGGAGGCTATATTAGTTTTACTACTTTAAGACGGGATTTTAAAAAAGAAGAGCAAGAAATAAGAGATATATACCCAAATAGAAACGCTTTTCGGGATTCAACCATTAATTTCAATGAGAGAATATTCAATCCTTATGGAATTACTTTTGGGCGTAGTAGAGCTCCATATAGATTTGGCAAAAACGGTGCATGGTCGATCGGTATAGGCTGGCCTTATTATAGTATTGATGCTACGATTCCAATACGGAACAACTTATACGGCACATTGAATCTTGGCTTTTTAAGTGGAGAAGTTATTCTTCAACAAAAAATTATAGATAGACGACGGTTAGGAATTTCAGTAGGACCATACTATCACTTAGAACGAAGATTATATATTGATAATCTGTCAACGGAGCTTTTTTCACTAACGCCGATTGGAGGGATTTTACCTGAACCCATATTGTATAATCACCATGTAGGTATTCGGAGTGTTTTTTTTATTCCAGTTGACTCAAGCAACGAGGGATATGGGGTTATAAAATTTTCTTATATACAAAATATTGATATTTGGGCCATAGGTGTTGGTTTTACCTTTGGTTTAGGCGTTAGGTAGTTTTTATAGTAGTTTGCATGTAACATTTCGCTAGTTGGTTTCTCATATTAATGTCGGTCTTATGAAATAGATGCATTCGAACAAGTCCGGCATAATTGTTAAGGGGAGTTCTATAAATTAAATGTTAGCTTATCAATTATTTATCACTCTATTTTGGTA
>CAXBHO010000035.1:0-33494 GCA_963975485.1 uncultured Balneola sp.
AAGGCAATGAGCGTTGTTCAGGAGATCTCGGGTCAAGTATGCCCGAGATGACGAGCTCTGTTTCCCATCAGCCGTGCAAAACCAGACAGTGGGATGAGTAGCCACAGAACACAAATCAACGCCACGTTACCCTCCGGCGAATGCCGAGAATCTGGATCGTAATTACAAACCCAACCTTTACAATCAATCGGGTTCTTGCCTTTCCACACCTTCTTTTTTTGTCTGCTTAATCTACTAAACAAACTACCGTGGAAAACATAGGATGACAATTTAACCACAATAGAAAATCCCTCCTCTTCATAAACTCTTCACATTAGCAACGTAGCTTTGTCCCTCAATATGAATTGACCAAAAATTCACAGGAACTTGAAGCTCCGCTTTAGTTTATTTTTTCTATTTATACTTTTATTTGGATCTACGACTTTTGCCCAGAGTCTTTCAGGCAAGGTATATTCATCATCCAAAGATGGACTGCCTGATGTTCATGTTATTTTAAATAACGGTTCTTATACTACATATACTAATGAGGATGGAAGTTATTCTTTTGAAAATCTCCCTTCAGGGGTTTTTACAATCTATGTTTCTTCAATCGGGTATAAAGAATTTTCCACCTCCCTGAACATCTCTTCTTCCACAGAGTTAGATATTCGGCTCATTCCAAAAGTGTATCAGAGTGAAGTAGCCGTTGTAACTGCTACTCGCACCAAACAAGCTATTGAAGATGTGTCTATTCCGGTTTCTGTTATCACTGAAAAAGAAGTTCGTTCAACAGGAGCAAATACTCTAATTGATCTGCTTCAGGAACAAGCTGGTATTGCCCTTTCACCAAATGAAAGCTCCGCTATTCAAATTCAAGGATTTGAATCAGATTACACACTTGTTCTTATTGACGGACAACCTGTAATTGGCCGAACCCGAGGAGCTCTGAATCTATCCAGAATCAATTTAGCGAATGTGCAACAAGTTGAATTGGTTAAAGGACCTTCTTCTGCTCTCTGGGGAAGTGACGCTCTTGCAGGAGTTATCAATATTATTACCAAGGAAAATACGCAGCCTTTTTCAGCATCCGTTTTTGGCGAATACGGCAATAGGAATACGTATAACTCTGGCATCAATCTTGGGTTTTCTAAAAAAAAACTATCCGGACAGGTTAATGCCAGTATTAATGGTAGCGATGGATTTAGCCTGAGTGATTCCACGTTCGGGAACAATCAAAACCCTTATACCAATTACGCTTTTGATACCTCCATTGACTACGATTTTTCGGAATATCTTTCTACAGACGCAACCTATCGTTACGCACGCAATTCTTTTTCAGGCCCAACTATCGCCACTGTTCAAGGACAAGAGATTGAAATAGAAGAAGATGGTTGGCAAGATGAACAGTCTTTGGTTCTAGAAACTAAGTGGAATCCTTTTGAAAAATTTAATACCTCCATAACAGGATATGCCACTAGGTATGAAGATTATTCAACTACTTTATTTGAAGACCCAAATGAACCTGATATAACCAATAATAATGAACAAGGTTTTAATCGTGTAGAAATTCAAAATAATTACACTTGGAAATTCGATCATGTATCTACTCTTGGGGCAGGAATAATATCGGAATTTGTAAATGCTGAACGTTATCAAGGAAAAAGAACGCAATCCGGAAGTTTTGTATATCTACAACATCAGGCTTTTATCAACGATAAGTTTAGTATAACCGGTGGCGCTCGGCTTGATAATCATTCTACGTATGATTCCTATTTAAGCCCAAAATTATCAGCTAAATACAAACCTAGCCACTGGCTCACGGTTAGGGCTTCCGTTGGTAAGGGATTCAAGGCTCCGGATTTCAGAACGCTGTATTTAAATTTCGATAATGCCGGAAGTGGGTATCGGGTAATCGGAACACTTAACATGCAGAAATACCTCAATGAGTTAGAACAAGATGGAAGAATTCGCCGCTATTTCATTAATCCGGACAGAGCTGGCTCACTTTCACCGGAATATTCAACGGCATATAATTTTGGCTTTGATTTAAAACCGGCTGAGGATCTTTTTTTAAAGATGAATTTCTTTCGAAATAACGCTAATAATTTAATTGAAGCCCTTTCAATTGCTGAGTTAACCGATGATAGCCAACTTTATGGATACGTAAATATCAATGAAGCTTATACTGAAGGCGTAGAAAGTGAACTTACTTTTATCCCACTTGATGATCTGAAACTGAATATTGGATATCAGTATTTAAAAGCGGTACAAATTCAGCAAGATACTATCTCGGTTCTTGAAAATGGAATGGTTGTTGACAAAGCTGTTGAAACGGAATCTCCATTATCACGGCGACCGAAACATTCCGGCACCGTAAAGGTTTCGTATCAAGAACCTTTTTGGGGGCTAGAAACTTCTCTTCGTGTAATTCTGAGAAGTAAATATTTATACAATGGAAGTCAGATAACCAATAATCAGGAATACGCCCCCGGATACAGTATCTGGAATTTCTCCATCGCTAAAGATCTCACTGATAGAGTTCGGTTTCAGCTCGGAACAGATAACTTCACTAATCACACCGATCCTGATTATCTGCAATACCAGCCCGGTATAAGCTATTACGGAAAACTTTTTATAACACTTAACTAATCAATCAAAACATACAAACAACAATGTATAACAAGATAATATCACTATTCATAGTAAGCATTTTCACATTATTTGTGGCATGCAACGAATCAAAAAATACCGAGTTAACATTCAGCGGCAACGTAGAAATGGCTACTGACATAAAAGCTGGAACTGACACGACAGGCGGTTTTACCTTCTATAATTTAAGTGAAAATAGAATTGTTAGCGATTCTGATTCGGCTACTTCAAACTGGGATCTTGCTTTTAAAGATGCCGGAGTTGAAATTTTCATTATCACAAATAACGGAATTAGCGGACCGGGAAATGGCGGTGCAATTCTTATCGATCAAGATTTTGAAACTATCACTGAAGTCCCAAATGACGACCAATTCAAAGTAGATACGGACAACGAGTTCGCAATCAACGAGAATCCGGGCGGTTGGTGGATCTATACTGGTACACAACAAGAACCTATCCACGCTGTACTTCCAAAAGTCCCGCATACTATCTTTGTAAGAACGGCTGCCGGTAATTACGCAAAACTTGAAGTACTTAGTTATTACGAAGGAAATCCTGATACTTCAACTCCTGAGTTTGCTGACTTCAGAACTCGTCCTGCATCAGGTTATTTTACATTCAGATTTGAGCTTCTGGAAAACTGATAAAGTTTCTATTTATAATCCCTAAAGAGGTAGAGACGGAAGTCTCTGCCTTTTTTTTTGAAGAAAGTTTTAAAACGAATTGCATCAGAACCGAGACATCAAAAGCTCAACACTGTTTTTGGTACGTTGCTCCATTCCTTCAAGCTTTTCGACCACTTTTCTGGGTTTATTCTTCATTTCCTGATTCCCAGTAATCAAATACGATCTTTTTAAATAATCTATTGCCAAGAGTGGATTTCTTTCCAATTGCTCAGAGTATAATTCATATCCATCAGCAATTTCAAACAAATACTCCAAATATTTTTCGAATTTTAGCTCAAAATCATCATCATATTCTAAATACTCAGTTCTTACAAAATCAGAAGGTACGTTAGCTTTTTTCGTTTTAATTACTAAAGCTTCTTTACCATAGGCATGTAAGAGTCCAACTTCATAAAAATGTTGGCCATTGTCTTTTCACTTAAACTTTCTGAGACAATGCAAATTCCAAATGGCACTGAAATTACCATTTTCCAAATTTTTTTGAGAAAATCTCTCCCAGTAATACTCACAGATACATCTATCCATTTTATAGAATGCTTTTTCAGAACTTTATAGAGCTGAGTTCTAATTTCAACAATTTCGTCCGGAACATCTTTACCAAGTTTTGTCATTATAAAACATGTTCTCGGCTTATATTCAATTGGCTTAGTTAAAGGATCGCCATTAAGAGGAGAATATACAATCATTTGCGACTTTTTCGTGCAACAGGAACTCCTTTATATGGTCCATCGGATTTTTTATGTGCTACAATCTTTCCCTTAGACCGATCTATTTTAACATACCGACCTGTTTTCGGATTTTTAACTTGGACTACATCTTTTGTTTGTGGCATAACTTAAACTCTTTGTTCAAATATTATAACAAATTTTGTCATGAAATATTCCATCTTAATTAAAGCAACTCACTAGCAATATTTGCAAGATCGGAACGCTCTCCTTTCTCTAAATTAATGTGTGCATATAAATCGCTCTTGTTCATTCTATCCACCAAATAAGAGAGGCCGTTGCTCTGTGTGTCCAGATAAGGCGTATCAATTTGGAAAATATCTCCGGTAAAAATAACCTTTGTATTTACTCCGGCTCTTGTGATGATGGTTTTCACTTCGTGTGGAGTCAGGTTCTGAGCTTCATCAATAATAAAAACTACATTCGACAAACTTCTTCCACGAATATAAGCCAAAGGAACAATCCTCAACTTATCCGTTTGAATCATCTCATCAATCTTCTTGTATTGCTTGCTGGATTCTTTAAACTGATGTTTGATAAAACTCAGATTATCCCACAATGGCTGCATGTATGGATTAATCTTTGCCTCCGCATCGCCGGGTAAAAAACCAATATCTCTGTTGCTTAGAGGAACAATGGGGCGAGCCAGGTAAATCTGTTTAAAATCACTTCTTTGCTCTAACGCACTCGCCAAAGCTAATAAGGTTTTTCCTGTTCCGGCTGATCCGGTTATTGTCGTTAACAGGATATTTGGATTCAACAAAGCGTGCATTGCAAAAGTTTGCTCGGCATTTTTAGGCTGAATGCCATACGCATTTACTTTCTCAACCTGCTCGATGTACTTCGATTTTGCATTGTACCAGCCCAGCGCCGATGAACCATGACTTTTCATGATGTAGTAATGATTGCTTGGCGGTGTCACTTCCATTAGGTCTTTTGGCTTGATTTTCCCTTTCTCATAGAATTTACTGATCAATGCGGGATCATCTAGCTCTAAATCTGTTTTCCCTCTGTAAAGATGATCAATATCTTTAACCTGAACAGTCTCGTAGTCTTCGGCATCAAGATTTAGCGCACGGGCTTTTAAGCGAAGGTTAATATCTTTGGAAACAAGAATGACTTTAGTTCCCTCATTTTCATTCTTTAATCGAAGAGCTGCATTTATGATATGATGATCATTTCTTGTAGCGCCAAAAACCTTGTTGGCATCCACATGCTTCCCTCCATTGGTTATCACTTTTAAATTTCCGTGAGACTTTCCATTTAATGGAATCCAATCCTGGAGCATATTCTCATCAGAAATTCCATCCAGATAACGAATGAATTCCCGGGCATGTAAATTTATTACGGTATTTCCTTTTTTAAAGGTATCCAGTTCCTCCAGAACTGTTATAGGGATTGCAACGTCATTTTTTTCAAAATTCTTAATGGCTTCATAGTCATACAAAAGCACGGAAGTGTCGAGTACGAAGATCTTCTTCGCTTTCTTCTTAGGCATGGGCTAATCTATTAGATTATAAGGTCGAAACCTTTTGGTAGATGATGTTAAAGAACGCTTCTTGCAATAAAACTAAAGCTGAAACAATATGCAATGGATGTGGAAAACTCGTTGGAAATTAATACTGAGTTAACAATTCTTACTCTAACTTATGTTGATAACTCACCGATTAAGTTGATAGAGTGCTATACTCATGGCAATAGCGGCATTTAAACTCTCTACAGAGCGGTTTTTCTCGGCAGCAGGAATTAATACTCTTTGTCTATTTGGCGTGATAAGATCATGGCTAATTCCATTCGCTTCATTCCCAACTACAAGAATGGTCTTTTCTGACAGTTTAATTTGATCGATTGGTTCTGCTCCCGAATTGCTGTCGAGCATCAAAATATCCCACCCAGCCTGTTCGAATTCTTTAAAATCTTCTCCCAGATTAGCATTCAGATATGGAAGACATCCCGTTGCACCGGCTGTACTTCTTACAACTTTTGGATGAAAAAGATCAACCGATCCTTTTTCCAACAAAATAGCCGCCACTCCAAACCAGACTCCTGTTCGAACTATGGTTCCTAAATTTCCGGGATCCTGAATTCGATCGGTTGCAATAATCAGTCCGTTCTCTTGTTGAAGTTCTTCGATGCTCGTTTCTTTTGGAATTTTACACACAGCAAGGAGACCTTGTGCATTATCCGTATCAGAAAGTTCATTCATTAGCTTCGAATCTACTTCGTAAAAGCTATTAGCTGACAGCTGATAGCTTTTAGCTTTTCCTTCATCCACAAAAATCTCTTTCACCTGCACAACCTTATTCTCCAAAACTTGCTCAACAGCTCGATCTCCTTCTACTATAAACAGACCTTCTTTTTCCCTGTACTTTTTTTGCCCAAGTTTTCTTAACAGCTTAATCTGATTATTTGATGCTTTGTTCACTAATTCCTAATTCTTAATTCTTAATTCCTAATTCTTAATTCCTAATTCTTAATTCTTAATCCCTAATTCCTAATTCTTAATTCTTAATCCCTAATTCCTAATTCTTAATTCCTAATTCCTAATTCCTAAAAATAAGGTAATTCAAAATTTGACACTTCTCATCCAACATTCCCTAATTTTTTGGACAATGATTTTCTATCTTTAGGCCGAATCAAAAAACGAAGTAACAAAAGAACATGGACTTTTTAAAAAAGCTGGGAATTGAAGGAGTTAATGCGGGAACAAGTACAGGCCGCAATTACTTTGAAAGCAAAAACACTATAACCAGCTACACTCCTGTTGACGGAAAAACAATAGCGACGGTTACCACAACGACTAAAGAACAATACGAAGAAGTGGTTAAAGCTTCACAGGAAGCATTTAAAGTATGGAGAGAAATGCCGGCTCCTCAGCGTGGAGAAATTGTTCGTCAGATTGGTGACAAACTTCGGGAATTCAAAGAGCCACTTGGCAAACTGGTTACTTACGAAATGGGTAAGATCTACCAGGAAGGCTTGGGTGAAGTTCAGGAAATGATCGATATTTGCGATTTTGCTGTAGGATTAAGCCGTCAGTTGTATGGGCTAACCATGCACAGCGAGCGACCAAATCACAGAATGTATGAGCAATGGCATCCTCTGGGAACAGTTGGAATAATTTCTGCCTTCAATTTTCCGGTTGCCGTATGGAGCTGGAATGCAATGATCGCAGCTGTTTGTGGTGATACTATGATCTGGAAAGGCTCTGAAAAAACTCCATTGTGCGGAATTGCCATTCAAAAGATCGTAGCTAAAGTGTTGAAAGAAAATGATCTGCCGGAAGGAATTTTCTGCCTGGTTACAGGAGATCGTGAAGTGGGTGAATGGATGACAGAAGATAATCGTATTCCATTGATTTCAGCAACCGGTTCTATCAGAATGGGTAAAGAAGTAGCTAAAATTGTTGGCGGACGTTTAGGAAAAACCATTCTCGAACTTGGTGGAAATAACGCCATTATAGTTTCAGAAAATGCGGATATCGAAATGGCGATTCGTGCTACGGTATTTGGCGCGGTTGGAACTTGTGGACAGCGTTGTACTTCTACCCGAAGGTTGATTATTCACGAATCAGTGTATGATCAGTTCAAAGAGCGTTTGCTCGGTATTTATAAGAATGTAAACATTGGGAATCCGCTTGAGCCGGATACCTTAGTTGGTCCAATGATCGATCAGCTTGCGGTGGACGGAATGCAAAAAGCATTGAAACAAGTAGAAAAAGAAGGTGGAAAAGTTATCTTTGGCGGTGAAGTGCTGGACAGAGATGGTTTTTATGTTCGTCCTGCAATTGCGGAAGCAAAGAACGAATTCGCCATTGTTCAGGAAGAGACTTTTGCTCCTATTCTGTATCTCATCAAATACAAAACTATTGACGAAGCTATGAGCTACCACAATGGAGTTAAACAAGGATTAAGTTCTGCGATGTTTACGCTGAATATGCGTGAAGCTGAAAACTTCCTGAGTACTCACGGCTCTGATTGCGGAATTGCGAACATCAACATCGGAACAAGTGGTGCTGAAATAGGTGGCGCTTTTGGTGGCGAAAAGGAAACAGGTGGCGGACGCGAATCCGGTTCTGATGTCTGGAAAGCGTACATGCGCCGACAAACAAATACCATCAACTGGAGTGAGGAGTTACCGCTGTCGCAGGGAATTTCTTTTGATATCTAGCCTTCGGAATTGTTGAATTCAAAATTAAGAATGAAGAATTAGGAATATTGTATGAAACGAGATTTTGAGTTGATTAAGAAGATTATGATAGAAGTTGAAAAACAAACAACTACTGCTGGAATTCATGATTTACAAGTTGATGGATATTCTCTAAACGAAGTTAGTTTTAATACGTACTTGATGAACGAATCAGGGTTAATAGAAGCTTCTTTTGCTAAATTTGGAAGTGGCGAGTACGAGTTGACCTATCTCAATCGACTTACTTGGAAAGGTCATGAGTTCTTAGACAATGCTAGAAATGATACTGTTTGGAAAAAAACGATCGGTTTAGTTAAAGAGAAAGGTGGTTCCGTTTCCTTCAGCATATTTCAAAACCTTCTTCAAAGTCAGGCTACAAAACTTTTCGAAGGATTGTAACCAAGCCCTAAGATTCCTTGTTTGACGAAACAGTTGTTTAGATTTACGACATATTCTCCCTTCCAAGGGAGACCGAGCGAACACTTGTGTGAGATCAGAGGGATGTTGTGCAGTTTCTGAGTTTCTAAACTGCAGAACATCCTCCGTCTTCTGATCTACTCGATCAGAATCCACCTCCTTCTGCCAAAGGCATCCCTTCGGGAAAAGGAGGAATCAACGAGGCTTTACTGAAAGCTGACTTTTGTTCTATTCAGACAGCAGTTACTTAAGATCCTCTTTGTAATTCCTTGTAGTTTTTTAGGTACTTTTGTGTCAAGACAAAAGTGTCACACTGATTTATGTAACTAATTGAAGCCCGATGAACATTCAAGTTCCTACACCTGAAGAATACAAAGCCAATCAAAAAAAGAAGAGGAGAAACTTAGGCTGTGGATTACTTGCCGGACTTGTATTCTTCTTCATTTCAGGAATAAGAATATTTAGCTATGGCTTCGAGAATGTAGAAGTTTATACCTGGATTGCTCTGGCTTTTGGAGTGCTTTCTTTTGGTTATTTAGCCTATAAATTTGGTGATTCATTTTGGGCTTTGTTTAAAAAGTAATTTCCTGATTTATGAATCACCTGTGTGAAGTAGCGTTGATTTAGGATTTCATTACATCATTTAGCTATTTCCTTTACAAAGATCCCGAAATAAATTCGGGATGACGGTGTTCATCTCGTTCCACACGCCCGGCGCATTAGAACGATTTGCCTCACATAGATCAACTTCGGCGGAGACCATCGGTGCAAGGGTAAGAATTGTTCACTTGAGATATATTGAAAAAAGATTTTGAGTTTTTGTACCAAGGGATGAATCCCTTTCTTGTTTATGTTCGAAGTTGAAATCTCGTCCATAAACAAGTAGGGACTTTAGTCCTCACTTGTGCGCTTGTTAAGTTTCAATTTTCATCTCGTTCCACACGCTCGGTGCATTAGAACGATTTGCCTCACATAGATCAACTTCGGCGGAGACCATCGGTGCAAGAAAAGCTTTACTTTTACAAAAGCGGTCAAATTTATTATTTTCTATAGAACTTAATTCTTCTCATTTTAGTGAATAACCAAAGCGTTAGGGAATCGTATCTACGAAATTGACAGAGGTTTTAGAGTATCAAGTAAAGAACCATTTTTTGTGGAAGTAGCTACTAAAAGAAAAATACTTATATCGAAGAAGAAAGATTTCTCTAGCCTACAAGATTACAATGAGAATCTAAAACCAGTTGAGCAAGAGGAAACCTTTTTTCCGATAATAAGTCAGGTATTTAACCAATAGCCTATTTAGCTGTTTTAATTAAAGATTATAACAATTTATATCTTCAACACCTCCACAAAAATCCTTTAGTTATTCCTGTGTATACCCTTTATTATATAAAACCATGTAAGTTAATAACGTATATGGTTTAAATGTACACCCGGAGGGGTTCGAACCCCCAACCCCCAGAGCCGAAATCTGGTACTCTATCCAATTGAGCTACGGGTGCATTTTTAGGACTTCAAATATAGGAAACCTTAGGCTCGAAGTACACTAAGATTTAAAGGATCAACATGGCATCGCCAAAAGAATAGAACCGATATTTTTCATTGATGGCATGTTTATACACTCGGTGCATTTCATCAAAACCCATTAATGCTGAAACTAACATTAGTAACGTACTTTTGGGAAGGTGAAAGTTGGTAATAAGCGCATCAACGGCTTTAAATGAATATCCCGGAGTTATGAAAATATCGGTTTCTCCGCTTTGAGGATTAAACGTGCGCTCTTTACTTGCCAAAGATTCTAATACACGAATACTGGTTGTTCCTACAGCGGTGATGTGTTCCGAATGGGTAAGTTCTTCAGCGGTTTTGGCATCCAGTTGATACCACTCACTATGAATGATGTGTTCATCAAGCTGTTCGGTTTTAACAGGGGCAAAAGTTCCTAAACCAACATGTAGAGTTACTTCTGATGTACTGATTCCTTGAGCTTTTAATTTAGCAAGCAGTTCATCGGTAAAATGTAGTCCTGCAGTGGGGGCAGCTTTGCTTCCTAATTCCTTTGCATATACAGTTTGGTACTCTGAAGCCAAGGTCTCATCCTGCTCGATATACGGTGGAAATGGAGTGTATTTATAAGGCTCTAATTTTGGATCATCCAGATTATGAGAAAGAACAATTGTTCGTAATCCATCTTCTGCTACGTGCATTACTTCTGCAACAATTCCATCTGCTAACTCAACGTTCTTTCCTTTTCGGAATTTCTTTCCGGGGCGTACCAAAGCTTGGATAGTGTTGTTATTTGAAACAGAAGTGACAAACAGTTCTTTCTTGCCATCATCAAACATCAAACGACACTTTTCAACTTTGCTGTTATTAACTACGAGCGTAGTATTGTTGGCTAGATGATTTCCAAGATTATAGAAATAATCATCAATGATTTCTTTAGTTCCTCGATCATATACCAACAATCGTGCATGATCTCTCGGACTTGCCGGAGATTGAGCGATCAGTTCTTCAGGGAGATGGTAATCGAAATCGGAAAGAGAATACAAGCTATTGTGATTTTAATTTTTTTGAGAGATTAGGAGAAGGTTGAAAAATAAATGCTTTACTTAGCTTTATTTTTGTGAGTAATCCTCTTTCATAAAGGTTGAGCAAATCAGTTCTTGAAGTTTGATACGTTACCCCATGGCTTTTTCGATGTGATTCAATGGTATAATCTTGTCCGGGATGTTTAAGTGCATGACCAAGCAGTGCAATTTGGCGATAATTTAGTTCGGAAGATGGCTTTAAAAGCTTTTCTGTTTCTTTTAATTCCTCTGTCTTTTTCTGAATGTAGCTATGTAAACTATCAATAGCTTTTACAATTATATCAAGCTGATGAATGATAAAATAAGTAAGGTCATTGTCATCGGTTTCGGTGTATAAAAATGCCCGAGCATACTTTGTTGGACTTTTTTTAAGAATAGTTGAGATTGAAACGAACTCAAACAACCAGTAACCTTGGGATAACATATACCAATAAAATAATGCTCTTGCAGTTCTACCATTTCCGTCTTTAAAAGGGTGGTCATAAGCCATCCAAAAATGAAGTAAAATTGCTTTTAAAACAGGATGCATAAATACGTCCGTTTCTTTTTCATTGGCAAATTCACAGAGCTTTTTAAGCCGCATAGGAATCTCTGATGCATCAGGAGGATCATGAAGCACTTTATTATCTTGATTATCATATACTTTTATTCCATCCCCAGGCACACGATAGGGGCTTTTTGTGGAGTCTAAAATCTTATCAGTAAGAAGATTATGCAGGTTTTCAATTGCCTTAGGTGTGATTTTTTCTCCTTTGAGCTTTCCTACATGTTTCATTGCCTTAAAGTTATTGAGAATCATTTGTTCACTTTCACTTATAGGCCTTCTTCCCGTACGAATCATTTCTTTTGCAACTTCACGTGTCGTTGCAGCTCCTTCTAATTGGCTGGATGTAATGGCCTCTTCGATCAAAGAGCTTTGTATGTATCTATCTTTAGTATCTTGATTAGCAACCTTTTCAGAAAACTGAATTTTGCCACTAGCATCTCTATCAATTTCGTGTAACTTTTTAAGTACGTAATCGGGAAGAGCGTACCTAAATGGCTTATTATTTTTATCAAATAGATTTATAAGTCGTTGCGAAGATACACGACTAAATTTTATTACAGCCCACCATTCATTTATAGTTAAATCTTCAGGTGGCTTTTTATATCTTAATTTATCCCAATGTTCATATTTGCGACCTGTGGCTAGATTTTGATTAGCTAAGAACTGTAGAAATATCTGATACCTGCCATTTTGAGTTAAATCATCAATAATGGAAACAAAATCGGGCGGAGTTTGAGGGATTTTCATAACTACTAATTTTCTACTAATTAATACTAATTTAGTACAAAATTATATGTAAAAAAAATGTGAGCTACTAAACTTATATCAATTCGCAATCAGCTCTACTTCGTTGTCTATACCATTAGAAACACGAACTGTGTTACGAGCTATAATTTCACCACTCTTAATAGCAATGAATTCAATTTTTGACGGAATTGATAAAGAAGAAATTTCTGAATTGAAGACTTCCCCAACTCCAAAAATTGAAGTTTGTATCAAAAAATTACCATTATTATCTGTTATGGCTAAAGGTTTGACGTTGTTTAAAAGCTCCGATTCCGGTCTCAATACAAACATTCTTTTTCTCAGTTTAAAATTTGGTGCAGAGATCTCATAATTATAAACACCATTTGTGTAGAGATTTTCAGAAATGGGAAAAGTATAATTTCCCGAAGTTAGAGTTGTATCAACTACATTTTCAATCAGAATTGAAGTTCCAAAACGATACATATCTAAAGTAGTTTCCCCAGATTGAGGAATCGTAAAAGAAATTACTACAGAAGGTTTACTTTTTAGGAATGTTGTTTCTAAATCAGGATACAAAATATGTATCTCGGCATTCGCAACAGGTGCACCACTAACTGTTTTAACTTGTCCGTTTGTGAACCCTTTGAAATCACCTTCTTCGCATCCGGCGAAAAGTAAAAAAGAAAGAAAAATGACTAATGAAAATCTCATTTAATACTAACTAAGATATTAGAAACGGCTTCCTTAACTCCCTCAACACCAATTCCAACTTCAGCGTGTAATTCTTCTTGAGTTCCGTGCTCAACAACAACATCAGGAATACCAAGGATTTTTACGCTTGGGCGATGGTCTTTCTCAATGATATATTCAGCTACAGCGCTGCCAAATCCACCCATTTTAGCGCCATCTTCCAACGTGATGATATGATGGTATTTATCACAAATCTCATCGATTAACTCTTCATCCAGAGGTTTGGCAAAACGCATATCGTAATGACCGATATTTATTCCTTCTTCAGCAAGTTCATCGGCGGCTGTAGTTCCGTATTTACCAATTGGACCAAAACTAAGAACGGCTACATGATCACCTTCCCTTAGTTTAATACCTTTCCCAATTTTCATAGCCTTAAACCCTTCTTCAACAATCATTCCGGTAGCTTTTCCTCTTGGGTAACGAATTGCCCAAGAAGCGTCTTCAAAAGTAGATGCGGTAAACATCATATCTCGCAGATCTTGTTCATTCAGCGGCGAAGAAATCACCATATTTGGAACTGTTCTCATATAAGCAATATCATATAAACCATGATGAGTTGGCCCATCAGCTCCGGCAAATCCGGCGCGATCAATACAAAATACAACGGGTAATTTCTGAATGGCTACGTCATGAACTAACTGATCATATCCTCTTTGCAGGAAGGAAGAATAGATCGCACAAAATGCTTTTTTGCCTTCCGTGGCAAGGCCGGCTGCAAAGGTAACCGCATGTTGTTCTGCAATTCCTACATCAAAAGCTCTTTCAGGAAACGTATTCATCATGGGCCAAAGGCTGGAGCCACTTGGCATGGCTGGGGTCATACTTACTATTCGCTCGTCTTTAGCCGCTAATTCTACTAGCGCTTCTCCAAATACATTCTGGTATTTTGGAGCTCCTTTAGATTTAGTTGCTGGATTAAGCGCTTTTCCTGTTATTTTATCAAAAGGGCTACTTGAAGCGTGCCATTTTGTTTGCTCTCTTTCCGCCGGAGCAAATCCTTTTCCTTTTACGGTGACAATGTGAAGCAACTTTGGTCCTTTAACCGTTTTAAGATCTTCAAGGGTTTTGCGAAGTCCGTCAACATCATGACCATCTATTGGTCCATAATATTTAAAGCCTAAAGAACGAAAAAGAGATCCGGGTGTAATGGCTGCAGTAACAGCATTTTCTAAACGAGAGGCAATTTTTCGCATCTTTTCGCCGGCAGACTTAAAATGTCCGAGAAGATCATAAATTTCATCCCGCATTTTATTGAAAGTTCTACTGGTGGTGATATCTGTTAAATATTCTTTTAGAGCGCCAACATTTGGATCTATTGACATGCAGTTGTCATTTAGGATCACCAAAATATCACTCTTCATTGCGCCGGCATTATTCAAAGCTTCAAAAGCTAAACCGGCAGTCATGGCTCCATCACCGATTACAGCAACTACTTTCCGATCCCCTTTGTCTAAATCATTGGCAACAGCCATTCCTAGAGCAGCAGAAATGGAAGTGCTTGAATGTCCCACTCCAAAAGTATCATACTCGCTTTCAGATCGTTTAGGAAATCCTGACAGACCACCATAAAGTCTGTTGGTATGGAATTGTTCTCTTCTGCCTGTTAATATTTTATGTCCGTAAGCTTGGTGACCAACATCCCAAACCAAACGATCTTCCGGAGTGTTATATACATAATGGATTGCAGTGGTTAATTCTACAACTCCTAAGCTGGCACCAAAATGCCCCCCATAAACAGAAACCATGGCAATAATGTAATCGCGAAGTTCATCGCATACATCTTGCAAACTCTTAGGGTCAAGTTTTCTAAGATCTTCCGGGCTATTAATGGTTGCTAGTAAATTGCCTGGTTGCGGTATGTTCTGTTTCATAATTTTTCTATTAACTATTCTCTTCATTTACCTGTTCAATACGTAGTTCAGCATCATCTAGGATTTCTGAGCAAAACTTAGACAACTTTACACCTTCTTCATACAGGTTAACAGAATCTTCCAATGTAATGGACTCATCTTCTAGTTGTGAAACTATTTGTTCCAGCCTCTTTAAAGCCTCTTCAAAGCTCGGGCGTTCCGTTTTGTCCATTAAATTTATACGTGTAGCGCTTTCATGATTAATTAGTTCCGTAAAATACGGGATTATTGTGTAAAACACATTTTCGATATATGGATTTTATACCGACATGATTTTCAATAAAGTGGTTTTTGATTATTTAAATTCAATAAATAGAGAAACCATGAAATGCTTCTTTTTAATACTAAGAACATAGGTTTTATCAAAATCGAGAGCTAAAGATTTAAATAATGCCTCAATATTCGTTTATGTATAGGATCAGAAGAATAAGGTTATAATCGGAGCCGAGAAGTCGAATTTAAATTAATTCCATAGTACTCGCTTAATTGTTTTACCATCACTTTCAAAAACGAGCGCCTTATCTCTTCCGGTAAAGTAAATTTCAGCGTTTGTTGATTCCAGTCTCAATATAGCCTCTTGATGAGGGTGTCGAAACCTGTTCGAGTTTGCTACAGAAACTACAGCAATTTCGGGCGTGACCTGATTCAAAAAGAAAAGTTCCGAACTGGTTCGGCTTCCATGATGCCCCACTTTTAAGAAATCGGTGTCCAGAAGCTCTCCATAATTCTCGATTAATCTTCGCTCTTGGTCCTCCCCAGCATCGCCGGTAAACAAGAACTCATTTTCCCCGTAGATTATATTTAAAACTAATGAGTGTTGATTCGGATCATCGTTAAACTCAGCGCCTTCGGGCCCAAGTGCTAAAATCAGGATATGTTCATCCAACATGATTTCATTTCCGGCGTGTAAAGAAACCACGGGAATATTTTTTTTAGCCGTTTGTTCTATATAATTTTGATATAACTTCGAGGCGTATTCGTAGCCGGAATTATAGATAACATCGATTTCAATACCATTTATGAGATCAATAATACCGCCGATGTGATCTGCATGTGGATGGGAAAGAAATATAGCGTCTAGCTTGGTAATATTATTCTCTTTGAAAAATGGAAGCAAAATTTGTTTTCCGGAATTAGAACTCGGACTCCAAATACCGGCATCAATAAGAATATTTTTACCACCGGGAGTTTGAATTAGCGAGGCATCTCCTTGGCCTACATCAAAAACAATAACCTTCATAGTATCCTTCTCAAAAATAGATACAAAAGTGATAATCTGAATGAGAAGAAGCACGCTTAAAGAAGCACTCATTAGTTTCCATTTTAAAGCCGGATTTCTCCACGACCCGATCATCAAAACAAAGAATCCCCAAAACAAGAACATCCAGGAAGAAGGTTTTGTAACTTCAATCCAAGCCCAGGAAAAAGCAGAAGAAAATTGAACAAAGTCATTCAATATTTCAAGAAATAGTAAAGTAGGATAGTTGATAATAAATCCAAAGGAAGGAAATAACGCGCCAATAATTAATCCCAGCAATGAAAGAGGAACAAAAATTCCTAAAAAAGGAACGAATATAGCGTTTGCCAATGGGCTGATAATTGACACTTCGCCAAAGTAGTAGGCTTGTAAAGGATATAGCCCAAACTGCACTACAAGTGAAATGATTATAACCATGATTGGGGTTCCGTACCATTTAATGCGAATCCAATAAGGAATAGAATTTTGTATAACAGGAAGAACCAGCAGAATAATCAGAACGGCCGAAAAAGAAAGCTGAAAGCCAATTTCGAAAAGTTGAGAAGGATCAAAAACTAGAATAATTAAGGCGGCTACGCCCATCAGGTTAATAGAATTACTACTTTTAGAGAATAATTTACCATAGGTTAAAAGGATAGCCATTACAGAAGCACGGAGAACAGAGACAGAAAACCCTGTAAGGCCTGCATAAAATAATAAAACGAACACAAGAATCGCCAAGCCCATAATACTGCCATGTTTTTTTGTCCAGAAAAAAGGAATTATAAGCCAAAACGGGGCTATTACTAAACCAACGTGTAGCCCGGAAACTGCCATAATGTGAGAAAGACCGGCTCGGGCAAAAGCTTTTTTTGCATCTTCTTCTAACTCATTTTTATGGCCTAAAAGGAGGGCTTTCGCAATCGGAGCGGTGGTTTCATCAAAATTAGTATCAACTAACCGAAGGGCCTTTTTTCGAATTGATATCCAGCTGAAAAAAGTTTGGTCGCTGGTTACACTCATGATGGAATCGGCTCGTACTTGTGTAAAAATATTTCTGGAAGCGAGAAACTTTTTGTAGTTGAAAGTTCCGGGGTTTCTAGGTTCTGAAATCGGAATTATGGTTCCTTGTATTTCAATTATATCACCGAGTTCAATCAATTCATCTATGTCCCAAAGAATTCTGGCTTTAAACTCTTCGGAAGATAATACACCGTCTAATTCAATCTCATCAGTCTCCAGATCCAGGCGTGTTTTTCCGGTACTATTTTTTGATATAGAAACTATTTGCCCTGAAAGGCGAACTTCTTCCCATTCAGAAAGTTGAATAAGCTGTTCGGTATAAGAAGGAGATTTAGTAGCATCAAAGGTGGATAGTGTAAATCCGGACAGAGCTATTATCATTAAAAAAGAGACCGAAGAGTACCGACTTCTTAGGATAGAAATTCTTTTGAGAGCAGAGATTTCTATCAATACATAGGCAAAAGATATTACAAGTAGAGTAATTAGCGCATTGAGAAAAACAATTTTTAAAAAAGTGGAGAGAATGATTCCACTAATAAAAAAGCATACCACTCTAACGGCAGGGTATTGCTCAAAGGGAAATCTATATGTGGATCTTCTTTTCACAGATAGTAAGACAGGTTCAGCTACCTATCCTTACAAAAAAAATTAAAAAGAGGCGAGAGTAAAAAAACGGAAGAAAATTAAAGAATCCTCGGGGAATTAAACCCTAAGAGATTAAATAGAAAAACTGGTTCCGCAACCGCAATCTTCTACGGAATTTGGGTTATCGAAAGTGAATCCGCGTGCATCCAATCCATCGGGATAATCGATCTCAATTCCTTCCAAATACATAAGATGTTTTGGATCCACAATCACTTCAACACCATGATTTTCAAAAACGGAATCGTTTTCAGTGCGGTAATCCAATCCAAGTTTATAACTCAAACCTGAACATCCGCCGCCTTCTACGGCAACACGAAGGTATAAATTCTCGTCCAAGCCTTCTTTATCGATGATGGATTGCACCTGTTTTGCGGCTCTTGATGTTAATGTTACAGGTTCTCCGGTAAGCTCTGTCTTTTCCTTTTCTTGAGTAGATGTTTCTTCTTCATCCACATCAATTAGTGAGGAAATAATATCGTCTAGATTTTCTTCTTGATTTGTCATTGTTCTCCTTATTTAGAACAAGTCAAAATTACGAATTTTTATGCGAAAATGTAACGCATTTCAAATTATCTTGAAATACTCTAATTCGTCTCTTTTTAAGCCTTCACAGGAAAACTCTAAAGCTTCAAGATTCAACTTATATTTTTGATCTATCCATTTCATAATTGTATTGAGATGACGTACCGCTTTGGCTAAATGTTTGTGATAGGTAAAACTTAATTCTCCATCTGACTTAGCATTGTAAAGATATCTTGCTCTTCTTGACAAGATGAATAAGGCTTCATAGCCTACAAATACATCTTCCGGTAATTGAGCTGGAGTTGATATGTTTGCCTCGGGACTGATGACATTAGCCAAGTCTCTGTGGGTTCTGTGATATGTGCCCATAGATTTAAAAACATGTCCATTTATAAGATGAAGAGCCGAATAAAATGAAACTGTTACTTGCCAATCATAGACTTCAGGAAACTGACGATTTATATTTTCTAGAAACCTCAGATTTAGCTTCGCTTGTTCAATATGTCCATCAAAAGAAGACAATTAATCAAATAGAACATGGTAATGTGCCGGTACTTCTAAACGATCACAATCTTCTACAATCATTGACTCGATATGAAACCCATATTCATGAAAAGATGAATTAACTTTTGATTGAGATAAAATAGCTCCTTTTTCTGATGCAAAATCATCATCATTAATTTGTAGCCAAACTAGAATTCTTTCATCAGATGTAGATAAAGCTAATTTTTTGACGACAATTTTTCTCGAAACAAGTTCTTTTAGATAAGCTTCGACAATTTTTTTCACAAAAAATTTAGTACTTCCTTGTCTTGTCTCAGCAAATAGCTTTATTTCCTCACCATTTATTATTTTTTCATAAAAGTCAGCAATATCTTTGGAAGCGGTGCCCGTTTCTAACTGTAATTCATGAGTTCTGAGCTGATGGATTAGAGCTCCAAACCATTCATTGATTTTAGAATCGTTAGTAGTAGAAGTGTTAATTGTTTCCATGACTAAATTTAATGAAAATATTTAAGTAAAATAAATGATAGTTAATTACGAATTTTTATGCGAAAATGTATAATGAACTACACCTTTTTGTTCAAACATATCAAGAACACCGGCGCTTGCCATATCAACCAGAATTCGTTCGGCTCTAAACGTTGTGATATTCGAGATAATAGAGAATCGTTTAATGGTAATATCTCCGTACTCATTCAGAAAACGGAACAATTGCTGCTCCCTTTCCCCGTATTCAAAGGTAACCCCTTCCTGAGAAGTTTTGTTTTTTAAAACCTCTACTCTGTCATCGCTGGCAAGGATATTCTCGTCAGCTTGACGGATATATACGGATCTTTTTCTCTTCCCCTTTACGGCAATCGGCTTTTTTTTAGATTCGGGTACTTCAACAATAAGCACGTCTTTCTTTCCGGTATGCACCAATGCAATATTGATTTTGATAGGCGGAACGCACACATCTTTTGCAGCCTGATTTAACCAAAATTCTTCTTCGTAGTAACTTTCAATACCTACAATGTCTCCATTATCTTCAACTCCGATAAGGATTCTCCCACCAGTTGTGTTCGCAAAAGCCACCATTTCCTTGGCAATTTTCTCGGGGGAAGCGACTTTGTGTTTAAATTCCAGAAAAGAACTTTCTCCTGTCGCTATTAGATTCTTTAAGTCCTTTAGACTTATATCTGAAACAACAATTGAGGCTGAGTGTTGCAAGTAAAATTCGTATTCGTCTTTCATAACTAAGAGAAAGCCTGTATTGTCTGAAAAGGTCTTTGAGATTCTTTATATAGAAATTTCGTCTTTTGCATCTCTGGTCATTAACGCATTCAAAGCATCTTTAGGGTCTTCATTTTCAAATAAAACACGATAAATTGCGGCTGTAATTGGCATATCCACATTGTTTCTATTAGCCCAATCGTACACAGATTTAGTAGTCTTTATCCCTTCTGCCACCATCTTCATGCTTTTAATGATCTCATCAAGGTTTTTTCCTAAACCAATTTGAGAGCCAACGTAACGGTTCCTGCTGTGTTTTGATGTGCAGGTTACGATAAGATCTCCCATTCCGGTTAAGCCTGAAAAAGTTTCTGAATAAGCTCCCATCATAACGCCCATTCTCTTCATTTCATGTAAACCCCGAGTGATGAGTGCTGCTTTTGCGTTATCACCAAGTTCGGCACTATCGATGATTCCGGCGGCAATAGCCATGATGTTTTTTACAGAACCACCAATTTCTACACCAATAATGTCGTTATTTAAATAAACTCTGAACATTGGAGTTAGAAAAGTTTCCTGAATAATTCTGGCTGTACGAGTTGAATAAGAAGCCGCAACTACAGTAGTTGGTTTTAGATGAGAAACTTCTTCAGCATGACTAGGCCCGTATAGTACACCAATGTTATCTTCAAATGTAACGCCTTCCATTACTTCAACCAGAACCTGAGACATGGTTTTAAACGTATCATTCTCAATTCCTTTAGATACAGTAACCAGAATCTCGTGTCCGTCTAAACAAGGTTTGATTTTTGCAGCAACTTCCCTGAGTGTGTGAGAAGGAGTTGCAAAAAGAATCATATCCTGATCACGCAAACAATCCTCAAGATTATCATAAGCTTTTATAGAAGTTGGCAATCTTATATCCGATAAATAAGAAGGGTTTCTGTGATCCTTGTTTATGCTATCTGCCACTTCTTTTTCACGCGCCCAAATCTGCACATTATTGCCTGCGGTATCAAGAACAGTAGCTAATGCTGTTCCAAAACTTCCGGCGCCAATAATTGTTACGTTTCTCATACTTCCACCGTTTCATTTGAAGGCTCGTTTGTTTCTTTTTCATTTTGTTCTTCAGGTTTATTTTTTGAAGAACCGACTTTGCTTTCTGTACCGGCAATAAGCCGTTGAATGTTGGTTTTATGTTTCACAATAATTCCGGTGGCTACAAAAGCGCCAAAAATAACCATACTTCCATCAACTAGTTTTTCCAATCCATATACATATTTCATTATTATTAAACTAACCGGGTAGAAAAATGAAGCTAGCATCGAAGCTAGCGAAACATAGCGGGTAAGCAAAATAGTTGTTAGAAAAATGATGAATGAAATTCCTATAGAGATGGGTTCAATTCCAAAAAGCATTCCACAAGCAGTGGCGGCCCCTTTACCACCTTTAAATTTGGCAAACAACGGAAACATATGTCCTAATACCGCAAAAAGACCACTGCTTATTTTAAGAAAGGCGTCCACTTCCCAGTTTGGTGGCGACAGCGGGCCGGCGAACATACCCCAAGCTAAAGCACTTACCCAATAAGAAGCCACGAATCCCTTCATAAAATCCATCACAAAAACGGTGATGCCTGAAGGCCATCCTAAAACACGAAAAGTATTAGTTGTTCCCGCATTTCCACTTCCATGCTTGCGAACATCAATCCCTTTAAAGAGCTTTCCCACCCAAATTGCGGATGGAATAGATCCTAATACAAAGCTGATCCCTAAAACAGTAAGTGTTGCTAGCATGTTTGTTTGTTTATTTACCTCAAGATACTATCTGAAGTGTGAGAAAAAAACTAAACGTGACGTTCTGCGTGATAAGAAGAACGAACGAGCGGTCCACTTTCCACATGTCCGATCCCTAGTTTTTCACCAATTTCTTTGTATTCAGCAAATTGATCAGGATGTACCCAATCCATAACCTGATGATGCATTTTGGTTGGTTGCATATATTGACCAATTGTAAGTACATCCACTTTATGGTCAACGCAGTCTTGCATAAGCTCTATTACTTCTTCTCTAGTTTCCCCAAGGCCAACCATGATACCGGTTTTTGATCTGATACCGGCTTCTTTAACTCTTAGCAGTAGTTCAAGAGATCTTTCATATTTAGCTTGAGGACGAACGCGCCGGTATTTTCTGGGAACTGTTTCTAGATTGTGGCTTAATACATCCGGAGGAGTATCGATAACGGTTTGTAAAGCATCCCAAACTCCTCTGAAATCAGGAATCAAAGACTCGATGGTAACTCCGGGAATAGCTTCACGAAGAGCAGTGTGAGTAGCAGCAAAAATTGGAGCGCCACCATCTTTTCGGTCGTCTCTGTTGATGGAAGTAAGAACTACATGTTTCAATTTCATTTTAGCAGCAGCATCGGCAACACGAGCGGGTTCATCCCAATCTAATTCCGCTGGTGGCCGTCCGGTTTTAATTGCACAAAACGCACAAGAACGAGTGCACACATCCCCGAGAAGCATAAAAGTTGCGGTTCCTGCACCCCAGCACTCTCCCATATTTGGGCAACGAGCTTCTGAACAAACAGTATTCAGTTTATTCTCATTGATGGTATCCAGCACTTCTTTAAACTTCCCTCCGGAAGGAAGCTTAACCCGAAGCCATTCAGGACGGCGTTGGGTTGATTTCTTTTCTACTACTTGTAGTTCTTTGATCATGATTCTGTTCTAATAAAATTTCAATCTGCTATTGCGAGAGATTCAACGAACGAAGAGAATAAATCTCACGGTAATCTCTTTAATTTAAAAAGTCCCCGGTTGAAGTAGATTGCTTCGTCGAGATAGTTATAAAATTCATTTTTATGAATAGCCTCCTCGCAATTACTCTGCCAAAGTTACAAAAAATTATGCTCTAGTTCAGTTTGGGTGCCGCTTGGTTTAATGCTTATTTCAAAAACATTTTCGAAGTGTTTGACGATCCTTTTTTTTACCTCTTCAGTGTCTACTTCTTTACCTAATAGTTGTTGTAAACTCGTTACCTGTTTGTCTTCAATTCCACAAGGAACAATGTTATTAAAGTATTGAAGATTTGTATTCACATTCAGAGCAAAGCCATGCATAGTAACCCAGCGGGAGCAACGTATTCCCATTGCACAGATCTTTTCTTCTCCGATCCACACGCCGGTGAGGCCGTCAATTCTACCTGCGTCAAAGGCGTAATCTGCACAAACAAGAATAATAACCTCTTCGAGATGGCGGAGATATTTGTGGATGTCGGTAAAATGACGATCTAAATCTAAAATTGGGTAACCAACGATTTGTCCGGGTCCGTGGTAAGTAATATCTCCACCACGATTGGTTTTTACATATTCAGCTTCCAGTTCCTGCAATTCCAGCAAAGATCGAAGCATATTTTCTTCGTCGCCGCTTTTACCGAGCGTATATACATGCGGATGTTCTACAAAAAGGAGTACGTCATTTTTCCGCTTTCCATGAAATTCTCCCAACCGATCCAGCTTTTTTTCACCAATTATTTTTTGCTGAATCTTGTGCTGCAAATCCCAAACTGGCTGGTAGGATTTTAAACCGAGATCGTAAAGTTCGATGGTTTTTTTCATTCAGTTAATGGGTTTTAACGACCCACCCCTTTATCCCCTCCCGTGGAGGGGAACTCTTTAAATAGGTCACAAAAAAACTAAACATAAAATGGCTTCACAAAGAAGCCAAATAGCTTAAGATTGTATCGGCGTAATTAAAAATTCAAAGTAAATCTGACACACCCCTAAATCCCCTCTTTCCGAAGGAATGCCTTTGGCGCAAGAGGGGACTTTTATCAGCGCAAATCACAAAATCAATGTAATCAGCGATCCTATTTCTTAACCGGAGTTCCTAAGTGAACACCTTCATTATACGCTTCAGCTACAGCTTCCATAACCGCTTCCGATAATGTTGGGTGCGGATGCACGGCACTGATAATTTCATGGCCGGTAGTTTCTAAATCTCTGGCAACAACAGCTTCAGCAACCAATTCAGTAACCCCAAACCCGATCATGTGAAGACCTAACCACTCACCGTATTTTGCATCAAACACTACTTTTACAAAACCTGCTTCGTGACCCAGAGCCGTAGCTTTACCACTTGCAGAAAACGGGAATTTTCCAACTTTCACATCGTAGCCTTCTTCTTTTGCTGCGGCTTCAGTTAAACCAACAGAAGCAACCTGAGGCTCACAGTATGTACAGCCCGGGATGTTTCCGTAGTTGATGGGCTTTGGGTTTTTTCCGGCTAATTGCTCAGCAAGTACAACGGCTTCATGAGAAGCTTTGTGGGCTAACCATGGCGCTCCGATAATATCACCGATTGCGTAAATGCCATCAACACCGGTTGAGTAATCAGATTTGTCAACTACAATAGCGCCTTTTTCAACTTTAACGCCAATATCTTCGAGCCCAAGGCCTTCTACATTTCCGGTAACACCAACTGCTGAAAGAACCACATCTGCTTCAAGCTCTTCTTTACCTTTTTTAGTATTCACCGTTACTTTAACGCCAGAGCCTTTTTTCTCCACTTTCTCTACCGTGCTTTCCAGCATTAAGTTCATGCCTTTTTTCTTGTAGATTTTACCAAGTTCTTTTCCAATATCCTGATCTTCAACAGGAACTAATGTCTTTTGAAGTTCCACGATAGTGACTTCTGTTCCCAAAGTATGGTAAAAATAAGCCAACTCAACGCCGATTGCTCCGGCACCAATGATCACCATTTTCTTAGGTTGCTTTTCCATGTTCATCGCCTTTTCAGAATCGATGATCATTTCACCGTCAATCTCAAGATTTGGCAATTGACGCGGGCGAGCTCCAGTAGCGATAATAAAATGCTTGGCTTTGATACTTTCGGTTTCCTTTCCTTTTTCATCGTTTACGGCAAGCTCGGTCTTAGACTTGAAAATACCTGTTCCCATGAACACGTCAATCTTATTCGCTTTCATGAGGAATTGAACCCCCTTATTCATTTTGTTGGCAACATCACGGCTACGTTTAATCATACCGCCAAAATCAGCTTTCGCATCTTTTACAGTGATTCCATAATCACCGGCATGCTGAATAGATTCCATTACTTCTGCCGAACGCAAAAGCGCTTTCGCTGGAATACATCCAATATTCAAGCAAACACCACCCAGATGTCTTTTTTCTATGATTGCGGTTTTAAAACCAAGTTGTGATGCACGGATTGCAGCTACATATCCGCCGGGACCCGACCCGATTACACATACATCAAATTCTTTTGCCATGATTTCCTTTTGATAAAATTAATTTTTCACTGACGATATACTGAACCTAATTCAGCATGTTAAAGTTCTATCTTTCAAGTGAATTAATTGTCGATTTCCTGAAAGCCTTTAAAGGTAAGGGTTTTTGTATTGAAGTTCGAGTAAGAGGGGTTAATTCTTAAGTGTTACCCTTTCCACCTTGCAGGATTTCTACGATGATGCAAAATAGCGGTAATTATAATTCTAGAATCTGTTTTAATAAAGAATAGACTAAAAACCTGAGTTTAGCCTAAAATATAGATCATAAACAATTAAGAAACAAATATTTATTTTACGGTCGATAGTCGCGTTAACTTACTTTTGTACCGACAAAAGTAACAATGCCTTTGGCAATCCGCCAATTGGCGGGAAACTCCCGGCTATGAACATTGGTCGGCGTGAGGAACAGTGTTGCTGAATAAATCTCATGGTCTTCGTTCTTTCTTGACAGTTTTCTGAATCGAGCCCGCCTTCGCCGAAGCTACGCGCAGGCAGGCCTGTAGAGATTTATTCCTCCATTCGGCCACGCAAACTTGTTCACCCACCTGTTCGCCGAAACAGTTAGTGTAGGCGGGCTTTCTCCGACCACCGTTCAAAGGCCGAGTAATTAGAAGCCTTTTAGACAAGCATCATCGATATCTAGTCAACAAAAAATGTATGTTCTTATATCGAATTGAGTTTAAAAGAAAACGGGCCAAATAAAGCCCGTTGAGTTAATTCTGTTACTTTTGGAAATTGCAACGAGGAATCATTTAATCTTTTTAAGACATCATCGAGATCAGATTCAAATCTCTCTGCGAGATATTTATCAATTTCTGAGTACCATTGATAAGCTTCTTTATAATCCAGCCTGGCTTCTTCGGAGAATTGAACAGTCATGACTAATGATTGATAGACTTTTTTACCTCTTCCCAGGAATGATATTTCTGATCATTTGAATGATATAACTCCTCTCTTTCTCGGATTATGTTTAGCTGATCCTCGGAAAGAGGTACATCTGAGTGTTTAAGGCTATTCCACAAAAGTTCTGTAGCCGAAAGTTTTTCTTCAGGAGAAAGAGATTTTAATTCTTTGATTAATCCTTTTTTCATTTCAATAATTACTTAAAATCTAAGTTATGAATCAAGCAGATTTGAATAATACTTTAAATACAATTTCATTATACTCAGGAAATCATTTACAGATCAAGACGGTACCATACTTATGATACGATCAGGCTTAAGAAAGGGAACAGTTGTTCTCCTTATTATTTTTGGATGGACTTTACAAGCAACAGCGGCATCAAACTCAGATGAAGAGTATAAAACTAAGTTGATAGAGTATTTCCAGAAAAAAGGTGTGGATATAAAGCCTTATTTCGAAGATTCCAGGTTTAAACTAATAAACGGAATCACAGAAAAATTCACCCACTCAGCAGAAGTGAAGATTGATAGCTTTGAAGAGTACCAAAAGGTGTTGGGCTATGAGAATAAGAAAAATAAGATTTCAGCCTTTTACGAAATCCACAAAGAGGATCTTGTCAAAGCCGAAAAAGAATACGGTATTCCAAAAGAAATAATTATAGGCATATTAGGAGTTGAATCGGAATTCGGTAAATATGTAGGAAAGTACAATCCATTTAATGCGTACGTTTCGATGATTGCCGAAGGTCACCGTGCAAAATTTGCTCTCGCTCAACTCGAAGAACTCATAGAATGGGCAGATAAAAGAGAAGTTGATATTTTAGCTTTGAAATCTAGCTATGCCGGGGCAATGTCGTATGCGCAGTTTATTCCATGGTCGCTTAACCGCTGGTTTATTGGAAACGATCTGTATAATATGACCAACAATATTTATTCTGTGGCAAATTACTTAGCTCATTACAAAGAAGTAACAGGAAGTGTTGAAAAAGCTATTCTCAGATATAATAACAGCGAGCTGTATCAACAAGCGGTTTTGGGACTGGCTGAAGATGCGAAAGAATTAATTACTAGATCTTAGTCCAGCTCCTTCGTCATGAACCACCATTTTGGTTCGCCGTACTCAAATCCTTCTCTTTCATAGAGATTCTGTGCAGGATTATCTTCGCGAACTTCAAGCGTAATTTTTGAACAACCCATTTTTTCGGCTTCCTCTTGCACGGCATCCAGTAACTTTGTTCCCACGCCCATTCCACGTGCCTCGGGATGAACAGCTACGTCATGGATCTTAAATGTTTTGCTAGCCGTGAAAGTTGAATAACCAATAAAGCAAGTAACGATCCCAAGTACCTTTTCTTCATGATAAGCCATATAGGTCATCGTAGTTGGGATTTTCTTCATTTCAGCGATCATATCTACTCGAACTTCTTCGCTGAGTGCTTCATCCTGACCCATAGGATCTTTAGCAAACAAATCTACGATATTTACAATATCAGCAGCATGTTTTGGGTTATCCAGATCGGCTTTTATAATTTTTACTTGCTCGGAAACCTTCGTTTCAGTAATCACTTTTAGTATAAATACATTAACTTTATTGCGAACTTTAAACTATGGACTTTTAACTGGCTTTTAAAGTCGAAATGTAGATCTTTACAAAATAGCTATATCATTAATAATATGGAACAAATTTCATTTACAACACTTTAACTAACTATGAATAATTACAGAACAATTTTTGGGGCTTTTCTACTAACATCACTATTTATGCTTAGCTGTGGAGGCGATAATGGCGAAAACGGTGGTGGTGAAAATGAATTCTCCAGTACACAAGGTGTTGGGAAATCTTCAACGGAATTCCTGACCGCAAATAATTACAATGCCTTGACTATTGAAGTTGACTATGTAGAAGGGTTTCGACCTACACAATCTGCATTAAATAATTTGAGAGCATTTCTTCAAGCACGATTAAACAAGCCGGGCGGAATTTCTATTGCTATAGACGATGAAATACCTATACCCGGAAAATCTCCATACACATCTCAGGAAGCTTTTGACTTAGAGAAAGAACATAGGGATACTTATACAGAGGGTAATAATTTAGCAGCGTATTTTATAATTCTGGATGGTCAATTTGAGCAAGAGAATGTTCTGGGCTTTGCGTACTTCAATACTTCAATGGCGTTACTTGGTGGAACTATTGAGAATAATTCAGGCGGTTTTAATCAACCAAGTAGAGAAACTGTGGAAACAGCAGTCCTTCAGCACGAATTTGGTCATATTTTAGGCTTAGTCAATAAAGGAACGCCTGCTATTCAGGATCATGAGGACGAAGCAAATGAGGCTCATTGCAATGTAGAAAGCTGCCTAATGTATTTTGCCGTTCAAACGTCAGATTTTGTTGGGAATTTAATGGGAGGAAATGTTCCTGAACTTGATGCACAATGCATTCAGGATTTAAAAGCTAATGGTGGAAAATAATTCAATTATCAATGTTTCAATTAAGAATGCTGCAATTGAACATTGAAACATTCTTAATTGCTCATTGAATTAGCCTTGCTTGAATTTAAAGAGATTTTCTGCGCCTACTTTCTCTTCTGCTTGATTTAGTGCATACATCGACTCAAACAATACGATCGGATTTTCTTCCATGTCTTTGGTTACATGTGTAGAGTAACTCGCCTCTAATTTTTTTATTACTACCGGCGCATCATTTGGCAACCATCTGGCACAGTAATAAGAGACAGGAGTTTTAACCAATTCCACACTGTATTCTTCTAACATTCGATGTTCCACAACTTCAAACTGAAGCACCCCAACGGTTCCGAGTAGAAGTTCATTTCCTACACCATTTGGTACTTCAAAAACATGAACTACGCCTTCCTCAGAAAGCTGTCTAAGTCCTTCGCGGAGTTGCTTTCTTTTGAAAGGATCTTTAGTAGCTACTTTTTGGAAATGCTCCGGAGTAAAAAGTGGAATCACATCAAAACGAACTTCATTTTTTTCAAAAATAGTAGTTCCAATTCTGAAATCTCCCGGATTGAAGATCGAAACAATATCACCGGGATACGCTTCTTCCATCAACTGACGTTCATCGCCCATTAATGTATGCGGAGTAGCCAATTTGATTTTCTTTCCGGTATCGGAGATTACCACATTTTGTCCACGTTTGAATTTCCCTGATGCAATCCGAATAAAAGCGGCGCAATCTCTGTGCCCGGGATTCATGTTTGCCTGCATCTTAAAAATAAATCCTGAAAATGCATCATCAATTGAACGTTCTCCTCCATCAGAGTGCTCGTACATTTGCGGAGATGGAGCCAATTTGTGAAAATAGTTCAGAAACACATCAAGCCCAAAATTGTTCAGTGCTGAACCAAAGAAAACCGGAGTTACTTTACCTGTGCTGTACAACTCTTTATCCATATTTGGATACATATCTTCAATCAGCATCACCTCTTCCCGAAAAGCATCTTTTTCCATATCAGAAAGATTACTTTGTTCGAGCGCTTCTTCAACAGACATTATTTCTGTAATGGCTTTTTTAGTTCCGTGCTCAGACTTTTCATACACGTGAACATTTCCACCAATCACATCATAAATGCCTTGAAATTTTTGCCCATAACCTAAAGGCCAACTTGCCGGAACGGCTTCAATTCCTAGTTTTGATTCCACATTACTCAAAACTTCAAGTGGATCCATACCGGGACGATCGCATTTATTTACAAAAGTGATAACGGGAACTTCACGGAGCTTACAAACTTCAAAAAGTTTTTCAGTTTGTTCCTCAACGCCTTTAGCAACGTCAATCACCATCAACCCACAATCGGCTGCTACCAAAGTACGGAGCGTATCTTCAGAGAAATCCTTGTGACCCGGAGTATCGAGCAGATTGTACTTGATGCCGTCTTTCTCGAACCGCATTACGGAAGAAGTAACCGAGATACCACGTTCTTTTTCAATCGCCATCCAATCGGAAGCAGCGTGATGCGAAGCTTTTCTGGCACGAACTGACCCTGCCTCATGAATAGCTCCGCCATAAAGCAGGAGTTTTTCAGTAAGTGTTGTTTTACCCGCATCCGGGTGAGAGATAATTGCGAATGTACGTCTTCTCTTTGCTTCTTTGAGAATAGGAGAGTCGGCAGTTGCCGTTGTTGACATGGATGATTGCTTTGCTTTGATTTTCCTGAAAATACGGTTTACTACACTTTTTTACCTATTCTAATGTTGATTGATTATTTTGGCTAAAAGACCGCAAATTATGGTACGCCAAAATCTTTTATTTATCGTCCTTTTGATTCTTACAGGAGCAACGAATGCTCAGGTCATAGATGATAGTTCCATTGAAAAAAATCAAAATGGAGATTATGATTTCGTAGAAGGAAGGTTTGTAGCTTATCTGGCGGACACGGTCTCCCCGACCTTTATTTATGATCAGTTTCAACAGCTGGGAATAATAATTCTGGATGAAGATATTGAACCTTTGTTGATTGCTTTAGTAAACACGCCTTCAAGCGAACGGTTAGAAGAGATGGAATCGCATAAAAATATTGTTGGGATATATAGAACAACATTAGCGAAAGAGCGTGAAAGGCTGGAATATGAATTGTCTGACCCGGCACTAAATGCCAAACAAAAGAAAGCAATAAGGCAACTTCTAACAATGCCACAAGAAGATTATATACTAGAGTTCGACTATTCGGTGGATATTAAAAAGGCGCAAAAAGTGATGGGAGAATTCAGAGATGTTGCCTACAAAATTTTCCGAAACTCTTTACGAACGGTTACTCTAAAAGCAGAGCCGGGAAATGAGCCCTTGTTGATGGATAAAGTGGAACAACTCTCTTTTGTTGAAAGCACTGCTATGATTGGGGCAATAAAATAAGTGCTTAAATTTAATTAGCTCAAAATAGATTGACAATTTCAGGATTTCGTTTATATTACATAATTATAAACGAATGTTTTTCTTATGCGAAATTTTATTTTTATAACTTTATGCGCCCTGCAATTACAATGTTTTAATTTTATTGGTGATAAATGTTCAAAGGGATTATTTGAATTGAAGGACAGAGTAGGTGATTACGAATTCTCTGAAATCCCGGATATGAATATTGCAATTAAAGATACACTCTGGATAAATCCTACAAGTTATAATCTAGCATATAATGCCTGTGATTATTTTTATGGAGATTTCTACCCCGATTTAGGGATAAGCAATCCTGAAATGATTTCGGTTATTAAACTTGATAGTTATTTTGCTTTAGTTGGTAAAAAAGCAGGGACAACTAAGGTTAGGTTCTTTGGAGAAATAAGCTTGAGGAGAAATGGGGAAGATATCCTTATTAAAGAATCTATGGAGATGAATATTACAGTGAACAAAAAAAGTATTTTCCCGGAACCCGATACATTACGACCAGAAACAGCTACAAAACCCACCTTTGCTATTGATGATATTTTGATTGAAAAAGGGCGTTCAGATAACTGGCTAAGATTAAAGATAGAAAAAACTCCTGAATTAGTTAATGAAGCAAGAGACTGGGGAGACATGAATTATATATTTTCGAACAGTTTTCATCCTGACAGTGCACAAACCAGTACTTTTGAGGATGATCAAGGTTATGATTCATTCTCATTTGAAATGGATTCGGCATACAGCCATATTATTGGAATGCTTAACATTGGTAATAACAGTTCTTGGGATCCAGAAAAAGAAGAGAATATCCCAGGTATAAATAAAAGTACGGGTAGAACTTTTTACATCCGAAGTTATCCTAAAGAAGCACCAGTATCTGATCGAACTTTTGAGCTTGTTATCAAGAATTAATTTAGGCTAGATATGAGCAAATTATTTTATTCAATTCTGTGTATAGTTTTTATAGGAATTTTTTGTGCTAACAATATAAAAGCCCAGATTCAGAATGAAGAAACTATCCAAAGAATAGAACCTGGACAGTACAAGTTTGCAAAAGGTGCGATTGAAGTATTTTTTGTTGATACCGTATCAAAAGAATTTGCAGAATTTAAAATAAGAGAAACAGGCTATGAAATTATTTCAACTAATATTAGCCCGATTAGTTTTTTTGTGTCCGGGAAAAAAGGAGAGTTAGATATTTCAGATTTAGAGGAGAACCCTCTTGTAGAATCAATAATTATGCGACCCGGCATATATGATTCAATGGCGGTTGAAGAGATGATTATTCGCCAGAAAATGAACGAAGAAGAGGCCGAGAGATCCAGAAAAAGATTCCGAAGCTTAATGGAAAGAGTTACAGGAACTGTTCTAATGCATTATTCGGTCACAGAAAAAATGGCGGATAAATTCTATCAAGAGAATAAAAAGTATAATCTACAACCAAGAATGTTTATACCAAGAAGCATAACTGTTAAAACAATTCCGGGAAAAGAAAATGAAGCGATGAGAGCGTTAAAAAAGCTCGATATAGTAGAATATGCTGCGTATATAGCTTTGATAGATTAAGGCTTCAACAAAACCTTCAAACACTGATCTTTTTCTTCGTCAAAGAAACGGTACGCCTCAACGCCGTCTTTCAGATCAAAAGTGTGAGTTATAACGTCAGTAAGGTGTAACTTACCTTTTTGTACCATCGGAATTAGTTTTTCAGCATAGTAGCGGGATGAACATCGCCCGGCTTTCAGTGTGATATTTTTGTCGTACATATCCGGTGGTGAAAAAGGAAGCTGGTCTCAATCTGATCCTATTGTTCTCATATCTGCAAATAAGCTTACGCCTACATGTGAGGCGACAATATGACAATAACTCTATTTAACTTCCCGAATTGGATATAACTTTGCAGCCCGAAAAGATTATGGAAAGAACGATAATGAAGAAGGTGGAGGGCTTGGACTTGGTTTAGGATATTCAAGAACTAGTTTCTTAGCTAGTGTCTGTAAGAAAACTAAAAAACAGGAGTTTTGATACTGTTAAGCGGGATT
>CAXBHO010000036.1:0-33024 GCA_963975485.1 uncultured Balneola sp.
CCGCAATCTCCAAATCAAAGGCAATGAGCGTTGTTCAGGAGATCTCGGGTCAAGTTTGCCCGAGATGACGAGCTCTGTTTCCATCAGCTGTGCAAAGCCCGATGGAGATTGGGAATAGTATGCCGAGGCTCTTATTGCGAGATGACTTACAACAATTACTCAGTCTTTTCTGCCAATTCCTTCAAAAACTCAGTGGCGCCAAATACATCTGGGATATCCTGAATGGCTAATCGAACGGATTCATTCTTTTGAATGAGCTGAAATTTATCAGGTCGTAATTTTTCCAGAGCTTTTAATACAGCTTGAAATTTACCACTGTCATAAAAAGCATCTGCAAGCTTTGAATCTGCTTTAGGACAAACTGCCCATATTCTTTCTGAGCGGATGGTCACTTTGGTAAACAGACATTTTGAAGCAAATAACTTGATCTTACTAGCTTCAATGAGGTATTTAGCCGCTTTAGGAGCCGGACCGAATCTGTCTTCTATTTCTTCTTTCCAATCTTCAATCTCTTTTTCTATTTTAGCCTGAGATAGCTTTCTGTATAAATTCAGACGTTCTACGTTATCGCTTACATAATTGTTTGGAAGAAACGCTGATTCATCGAACTCAACCATCGTTTCAGGGAGTTCTATTTCTGCTTCAACTCCTTCAAACATATCACTGAATTCAGATTCTTTCAATTCCCGAACGGCGTCATTCAATATTTTAGAATACAGTTCAAAGCCGATATCGTTGATGAATCCGCTTTGTTCTCCTCCGAGGATGTTTCCGGCTCCCCGAATATCTAAATCTCGCATCGCAATGTTAAAACCGGAGCCTAAATCGGAGAATTCTTCCAGAGCCAAAAGACGTTTTCTAGCCTCGGGAGTTAATGTTTGAATAGGTCGGGTAATCAGATAACAAAAAGCTTTTCGGTTAGATCGTCCAACTCGTCCTCTAAGTTGATGCAGTTCTGCCAATCCAAAGTTATCCGCTTGATTAATAATAATCGTATTAGCGTTTGCAATATCAATTCCATTTTCAACAATGTTTGTTGATACCAGCACATCAAATTTGTGAGCATAGAAATCGGTAATAATTTTTTCTAGCTGAGAACCTGTCATTTGTCCGTGGCCGAACCGAACCCGAACATCAGGTACTAAACGACGGATCATCTCAGCAACTTCTTCAATATTCTTTACACGGTTGTTGATGAAGAAAACCTGACCATCACGACTTATTTCCTGAAGGATCGCATCCTTGATTAATTCTTCGTCAAAGCTGTGAATTTCGGTGTAAACCGGCTGTCGGTTAGGAGGAGGAGTATTTATGATGCTCAAGTCTCTTGCTCCCATAAGCGAAAATTGCAGTGTTCTTGGAATTGGAGTAGCTGTTAAAGTAAGCACATCTACCGCAGCTCTGAATTTTTTTAGCTTTTCCTTTGCACTTACACCAAATCGTTGTTCCTCATCTACTACAATCAAGCCAAGATCTTTGAACTTGATATCTTTTGATAGAATCCGATGTGTACCGATCAGAATATCAACTTCTCCGGCTTCCAATTTCTTCAATACGTTGGTTTGTTCGGCTTTTGATCGAAATCTTGAAAGTACTTCAATAGAAACGGGAAATTTCCCCATTCGTTTCTGAAAAGTCTTTCCATGCTGTTCAGCGAGAATGGTAGTTGGCACAAGCAAGCCAACCTGTTTATGATCCATTACTGTTTTGAATGCAGCTCTTACAGCAACTTCTGTTTTTCCAAAGCCCACATCGCCACACACCAACCGATCCATAGGTTGCTCGCTTTGCATATCTTGTTTTACAGCTTGAATAGCTAAATCCTGATCAGGAGTTTCTTCAAATTGAAAGTTGGCTTCCATTTCTGTTTGCCAGCTTGTGTCTTCGTTGAATGAATATGCTTTTTGAGCTTTTCGTTTCGCATAAAGCAAGATTAATTCACGGGCAATATCTTTTACTTTTTTCTTGGTCTGTGCCTTTTTTCTTGCCCATTCGCCCGATCCAAGTTTAGTAATTCGTGGAGCATTGCCTTCTTTTCCAGAATATTTTTGAAGTTTATGAAGGCTGCTCACATTTACATACAACACCGAATCTTCTTTATACCGAAGAACTACAACTTCTTGCTCAGTTTCTTTTACTTCAATTTTTTTAAATCCTGCAAACTTTCCTATTCCATAATCAACATGGACAACAAAATCGCCAATGTTTAAATCTTTCAGTTCCTTAAAAGAGATTCCACCTTGATGTTTTCTGCGCTTTACTTTAGGACGATAATAACGATTAAAGATCTGATGATCGGTGTAAACACAAAGCTTTGAAGGAGGATAGATAAATCCTTTGTGCAAAGATTCAATGATTAATGAATAATCGAATTCATCTGTTGGTTGGCCAAGTAATTCTTCAAAACGTTTTTGTTGCCCTTCGTTATCACAGCAAATGAGCACATGATACCCTGCTTCGGTTTGATGGCTAATATCTTTACGAAGCAATTCAAAGCTTCCGTGAAAATCGGGTTGGGGTTTTGCACCGAACTTAAAGCTGTTTTGGGAGGTGTTGGAAGAACCAAAAATAATCTCATTTTCAAATTTACTAATGCTTTCAACATATTCAGCAGCAGATAGATATAATTTATCAGTAGATGAAATTTCTGCATCGTCTAACTCTTTATAAGCGCGCTCAGCCTGATGGAAAAACTCTTCAACATTTGCTGAAATTAGTTCCGGATTGATGAGTACCAAGGCAGTGCTTTCATCGAAGTAAGAAAGGAAACCGGATTTTTCAGAATCAGGTAAATTAGTGAGATCCGGAATGAATTTAACTTGATTTAAAAAAGAAACTGATCTTTGTGAATCGGCATCGAATTCGCGTATTGATTCCAGTTCATCGCCAAAAAATTCAAGTCGAATCGGGTATTCTCCTGCAAAAGGATACACGTCAAAAATGCCACCACGAACAGCGAAATCACCGGGCTCGTCCACAAATCGAGTTGGGTTATATCCTTGATCCACTAATTGTTCTTTGAGTTTGTCAAGTTCAATAACATCACCTTTTGTAACACGTAGGCTCACTTTATCTAAAACATGAGGAGGAGCAACTTTTTCGGAAATTGCGATAGCAGAAGTAAGAACAATTTTTTTACTACCTCCTTTTATTCCTTCAAGAGCTTCAGATCGAACTACCAATGTGCCTGAGTCAACTATTTGATCTTTATCATAAGGTTTATGATTGGTAGAGGGGAAGCTGATGAGTTTTGATGTTGAGATAACTTCCAAATCAGCTTTTAAAAATCGTTCATTCTCTTCTGTATCAGCAATAACCAATACGTTTTTAAAAGACTTGCTCAATTCATTAATGGCGAACGAACTAAGTGATCCAACACTTTCTTTTAATTGTAGTTCTTTATTGTTTTGAACGGCTTGTGAAAACTCTGAAAATGGTTTTGAGTCGGATACTTTTTTTAGAAAGGTGCTTTTATTCATGAAAAGGTTAAGAAATTCGGATCGCTAATTTGAGCATAAAGGTACGAAAGAAGGAAGAACAATGAACAGAAGAACAGGAGAATAATGAATATCCAATATCCAACAGGGAACAGCTGAATATTCAACATTCAATTTCCAAAAAAGAACATCGAACAAGGAACAAGGAACAGGGAACAGGGAACATCGAACAAGGAACAGGGAACAGGGAACATTCAACATTCAATTTCCAAAAAAGAACAGGGAACATTCAATTTCTGCCATAGGCATGCCTTCGGCACAATGCCGATTTTGTCATTTCGATTAATCATGCGAAAGCATGAGATTGAGAAATCTAACGTTCTTAGATGTTGGTAAGAAATTTTTAGGTATCTCACATCCGTTCTCATAAAGGAGCATTGAATTAGTTTAGTATGGATTATGCGTCCAAGCTAGACGCTTGAATCAGGAATGCCCGTCTTAATTGACCAAAATGATATCATTCACTTGGTTCAAATTCATATTGAGCTTGAATTATTGATAAAGAGAAAAAAAGCAAATAATAAAGCAGGAACGTTTTTTCATGATGTATACACTGTATTAGATTATGTACCTTAAAAAGCACATAAATTTGAATTAATATTTCTAATCCGTGTAAATGTTCGCAAATCAACAATTACTAATCATTGGAACGGTTTGGCCGGAACCAAGATCTTCAGCCGCAGGAGCTCGAATGATGCAATTGATCCAATTCTTTAAAAAAGAAGGGGCTGAAATTACATTCGCTTGTTCAGCTTCTAATCTGGAGTACTCAGAAAACTTGGACCGCTTGGACATCAAAACGAAGCAAATTAAAATCAATGATTCGGGTTTTGATACATTCATTAAAGAATTGAAGCCGTCTGTGGTGTTATTTGACCGCTTTATGACAGAAGAACAATTCGGATGGCGTGTGGCTGAGCATTGCCCTGATGCACTTCGGATATTGGATACCGAAGATCTGCATTCGTTACGTTATGGAAGACATAAAGCATTTAAAGAGGGCAGAGATTTCACAAAGGGCGATTTGTATTCTGATGAAGCTCGACGGGAAATTGCCAGTATTTACCGATGCGATCTTTCGTTGATCATTTCGAAAGTTGAATTTGAGTTATTAGCGAAGTTCTTCAAGATTGATGCAGATATTCTGCATTACAGTCCGTTTATGATGGAGAAGTTAGATGAAAAAAAACTTATAAATCTTCCATTGTTTAATGAAAGAGCTCATTTTGTTTTAATTGGGAATTTCTTACACGCACCAAATTGGGATGCCGTTAGGTTTTTGAAAGAGGAGATATGGGGATTGATACGCAAAGAACTCCCAAAGGCTCAACTTCATATTTATGGAGCATACACATCTCAGAAAGTAGAACAACTGCATAGTGAAAGGGAAGGATTCCTTATCAAAGGAAGAGCGGAAAGTGTTGAAGAAGTGATCAAGAATTCCAGAATGGTAGTAGCTCCATTACGGTTTGGAGCTGGTTTAAAAGGGAAGTTGGTGGATGCTATGCGGTTTGGAACTCCATCTGTCACCACAGAAATTGGAGCTGAAGGAATGACGATAAACAAGGAATGGGGAGGAGTCATTGAAAATGATCCGGTTTCATTTGCCGGGAATGCAGTAAGGTTGTATCATAATAAATTGGAATGGGAAAAGGCTCAGCAAATAGGATTCAAACTTTTTGATGAATTGTTTGATAAGACCATCCACGAAAAAAACCTTAAGAAAAGAATAGCATTGATTCGTTCAAGTTTAAACGATCATAGAAGAAAGAATTTTTTAGGCTCGATGTTACTTCACAATACGCTTCAGAGCTATAAATATATGAGCAAGTGGATTGAAGAAAAGAACAAAAACTTATAGCTCTATGTATTAATTTCTAATAAGTAACTATTCAATAGGATCAACAAAATAAATCGTAAACGGAATAAAAATAAACTAAGTAACGACTTGATCCTCGTGATGAAGATCGAGATCAGGATGATTTTTTTGCAGATCCTAATCCCAAAGAGAAAGCCAAAAGATCTGATCCTGAAGATATCTTATCAACCAGAAACAAGTGGGTGATAGGAGTCTTTATAGTAGTTGCAGTGCTTTGGCATTTTGATTGGAGTCCGATGAAAGCCGCTTACGGTATTGGTACTTCAATTACTAATTTGTTCGAATCTGAACAGACTATTTCCACATCTCAAGAGGCTAATGCAGCTGATCTCAGTCAGATAGATTATCTGGATAAAGTTCGCCAGCTGGATTTTGATGAAACACCATCTACCAGCCAAATTACTACGATGTACCAGAGTGGCATACCTATCGAATATTTGGAACGACTGGATGAGATTGGTTATCTCGGAGAACTGAATTATTCCAGTATTATTGCACTGTACAGTAACGGAGTAACTACAGATTATATCAATGGATTGGAAGAAGTTGGTTATTTGGATGAGGTCAATTATTCAGGAATTATAGGTTTATACTCGAGCGGTGTCACAGTTAATTATATTCATCATTTAGAAGAAATAGATTATCTGGATGAAGTAAATTATTCTGGAATTATTGGTTTATATACATCGGGAGTATCTGAAAGTTGTCTCAGTACGCTGAATGATATTGACTATCTGCACGAAGTAAACTATTCAGGAATTATCGGAATGTATACTTCCGGTGTTTCTGAAGATTTTTTAAGGGAGCTCGATCAAAGAGATATACTCAATGATCTCAGTTATTCTGAAATTATCCAACTCAGTAATCAAAACTGATACTAGTTTTATTTTTTCTTTTCAATTCTATCCAAAGAAGCTCTTATATCTTTTAAAACTTCTAATACATTTTCAGAGCTTTCTGAATTTGAGGAAGAAGAGGTGTTTTCTGTTACGATATCTCGTTGATCAAAAACCCTGTCTCTAAAATTGGTAGCATCTACAATTCCAATTAAAGTTAAATCTGCAGCTCCTGCACCAGAGCTTCCTGCAGTTTCAATTTTAAGAATACTTAACCCAAAAGCTTTCAAAAGTGGCCCTTCTTTGAAAGTCAGATCCTGAATTTTATCTAATGGGATAGTCTTTTCAGTGCGAAAAATGTAGCCTTTATTAAATTTTAAAGAACGTGTTGTGAGTTCGCAATGTAACCTTTCGTAGTATTTCTTTACAAAGTGGTGGGCAAAAATCAGCCAAAAGGGAATAAATGGAATGGTAAAAATCATAATTACGGATAGAAATAACCCATACCAAAATAAGTAAGCTTTGATTCTGGGATTAAATTCCGCTTTTAGTAGTGTTCTTGCTTGTTCTGCCATTGTTCCAAATTGGATTAAATAAAAAAAGCGAGCTAAACAGCTCGCCTTGAGTATAAATAAAAATATAGTAGAGTACTATTGAGCCTTACTAGCCATTTCCTTTTTTGGAATAAAATCCATAGCAGCAGAATTCATGCAATATCTTAATCCGGTTGGTTCTGGTCCATCATCAAAAACATGCCCTAAATGCCCACCGCAATTTGAACAAACAATTTCAGTTCTTGTCATAAAATAGCTCTTATCAACTTCTTCAGCTACTAATGAATCTGCAATAGGTTTCCAAAAGCTAGGCCATCCTGTGCGGCTGTTATACTTGTGTTCTGAACTAAACAATTTCTGCCCACAGCCGGCACAAACATAAATTCCTTCTTCTTTATTATCATTATACTCATTAAACCAGGGAGCTTCTGTTCCTTTTTCTCGAAGAATTCTATATTCTTTTGAAGTTAGAATCTCTTTCCATTCTGCTTCTGTTTTTTGATACGGATATTTTTTGTCAGGATCGGGCTGTGTCTGAGAAGCTATAATATCATCTGAATGAGTATGAACTTCTTTCTTATTAGAATTAGCTGCTATCAGAAATAAAATAGCTGCAGCCAAAGAAACAATGATTAATGTCGCTTTCATAAAGTTCGTCTTTTTTAGTTTCGGCTAACATAACAACAATACGCAGTTAATTGTTTCACAGATTTATAACAATATTACCAATCTCTTTCAAAGTCAAAATCATAGTCATCGAGGAGAGGGAGGTTTTTTTGTTTAAAGAATCTTACACCAACGGTAAAACCAATCCACATTCTGTATTGTAGTCCTTTCCAGGTTGGATCCCAGAAGCTGTACCAGGTATAATCATTTGCGGTGTTAACTCTGGTAACCTGAATGTTATAGGAAGGACCTCCGTACAGTGATAAGCCTGATGCAAATCGGTTACCTACCATATATTTGTAAGAAAAGATAAGGTTCGTTTTCTTGCTCCAATCTTCTTCAAAATGATGCAATACCGTTAATTCTTGATTTACAAATAGTTGTTCACTTTCAATTTTTTTAAAGGAATCGTTTATATTTTTCTCTAAACCAACTCCAACTCCTACCCGATATACATTTCTGTCAAAAGAAGTATTATATCCAAAAATAGCCATATTATACACTCGATGGGTTCCTGTTGTAACTCCAATATCAGTAAAACCGGCGTCAGAATAGCGTATATCAAAGTTCTTACGTCCATTTCCATAAATGCTAAACATCCCTACAGAAGCTCCATCAATTTCTTTTGCAATATTGATTAATCCAATTTGCACTCCGTTGACTTCTGTGGCATAATTGAATAAACCACCAAACTGAGCTCCATTCATTTCCTGAGTGATGTTAGCTCCGCCCGAAATCATTAATCCTTCCTGATATCTGGAATAATTAAGTCCGCCGGTAATCATTAGCCCACTGGAATATTCTGAGGAAACATTGAATAACCCCGAAATCATCAACCCTTCCATATCATCTGAAGCAATATTTGCACCCCCGGTTATAAATAACCCACTGGCATCACCTTTTGTGGCATTGAATAATCCGGAGATCATTAAACCCTCCATATCATCCAAACTTACATTAGCGCCGCCAGTAATTTGTAAACCACTCATATTATTTTGAGCGATATTAAAAAGACCTGAAATTTGTGCACCTTCAACATTTCCTCGGGCAATATTGGCACCAAAAGCACCTTGCAAACCGGAAAGATCTCCGCTGGCGTAATTCAATCCGCCGGCAGCTTGTAAACCTTCTATATCGTCATTACTAATATTTCCTAATCCTGCGACTTGAATCCCGGATAAATCATCGGATGCATAATTCACCAAACCGGCAATGCCAATACCTTCAGAATATCCACTTGTTGCATTTACTAAACCCGCAATCTGAAATCCGGATGTGTATTCCTTGTTGTAGTTATACAAAGTTCCAAACTCGATACCATTTAAACCGCCATGGTAGCCACCAATTAGGTTGATGGAGTATTTAGCAGTGTATTTTGGCGCTGCAATTCCATTGGTGCCAATAGGATTGAAAAGAGTGATTCTCCATTTTCGATAGTCCAGATTTCCGTATTCGTCATCATAATCCTGAGCAGAAACTGATATCGTTGAAATAGAAATAAATACTAGAGAGAGTAAAGTAAAAGCAAGTAGATTCTTCATAGCTGAGATCGGTTTAAAGTTCGAATTCAACTACGAAGAAGGTTTAAAAAAGTTACTAAAAAAAGATTCTAAGCTTTAACCCTGAGTTCCCATTCTTTAAAATTGCCACGACTTTCTTTTTTTACACTAGTGTAGCGTCATCCATGAATTGTCGCAGCTCTGTTAACCTGAATTAGAAAAGCTGTATCAAATCTATTGGAAGGAGGAACAGATCGATGAATTTAATGCTTGGCTGAAAGTAAGAAATGAAAACGTCCATAAGTCAGACAAGGGGTTGCAACCCCTTGTCTGACTTGAGAAAGTGGCGTTATTTTTAGCCTAAGTTAGAAGCTGCCGAGGGCATCATTTTGTGGGAATTCAGGCTTTAAGATCTTTCATCAAGAACTTCGTTCCACGTTGAAACTTCATCAACACTTGATAAGAGTTCTTCTGTATTTCCCACTATGGAGATAGAATTAATCTTATCGCTTTGCGAGATTGCATTTACAACTTCCTGATCACTATCAGAAATAACTTTACCGAAAACGGAATGTTTTCCATCCAGCCAGGATGTTTCAATATGAGTGATAAAAAACTGACTTCCGTTAGTACCAGATCCTGCGTTAGCCATGGACAAAACACCGGGCGAGTCGTGCCTTAATTCAGGATCAAATTCATCTTCAAAAGAATAACCAGGTCCGCCTCTTCCATCACCGTTGGGACAACCGCCTTGTACCATAAAGTTATCTATTACTCTGTGAAATGATAAGTTGTCATAGTAACCGCGTTGTGCCAAATTCACGAAATTTGCCACGGTTTTTGGAGCTTTTTCAGGATATAAATCAAGATTTATATCGCCTTTTGTAGTTGAAATAGTTGCTTTCATAATGATTGTTTATTTGAGGATAAAACTTAAAAAAATAAAATTTGAATCGAGCCCTGGGTTTTCTTTCCCAGTTTGTCCATTTGATATGTGATGGAATTTATAACCACTTGCTATACTTAGTGATTTATTGAGCTTAGTTTCAATAGTAAATGAAGGGTCAAAGGTGAAGTTCAATCTCCGGCCTTTATCAGTAGGGAAGTTAGCTTCCATAAATATAAATGAACCCGAAATTCCTAGTTGATATGAAAATACAGAGTTAATTGATTTTTCGAATAAAAGACCAGCCGGAGAGAATCCAAAACCGGTAAGTTCTACGAAACGATCATTATCATCTCTTTTAGGATAATCAAAATAAATATAAGGTATAATATCAGCTGTATAGTAAAGTAATCCGTTATCACCATATTGTCGGATTACTTTTCTGGTACCTAATCCAATAATAGCTGAACGAGCGTTTTTAGTTTTGCCTAAGAGATAAACCGATTCAAAGGAATAGCCAGACCATAATCTAAATTGTAAAGGCTGCCCGGTTAACTTTTTCTGAGCAAAAGATGACTTATTAGAACTAACAAAAAAGAAAGCAGTTATAACTATGGCCTTAAAATAATAACTCAAGACGCCGAACTTTTAGTTTGTTTGGAGAGAAGAACGATAGATATAATCCAAATTACACCCCAAGCACCAGCTAAATACCATTTACTTAAATAAAGTAAAGCACCTAAAGAAGACGCATAAATTAAATGATAGATCCAGTTTGGAGTGGTTGTTTTAGCAGCTCTTTTCTGAAGAGCGGGCATAAATAAAGCAACAACTTTACTAAGAAGTAATAAACCGGTATAAACCCAAATAATAATAAATGCTGTATCATTTGGGTAAAAAAGGGTTGAGACTATTAGCCCCAAAAAAACTACATCTAATATTGAATCCTTAAGCCAACTCACGAATATTCATTTTTCAATGAAGTTAGCTTATAATTCTAAAAAGTGATAGCAGTTTATTTTTTTGTTAATGAAGTAATCCAAAGAATATCATGTTTATTTCCTGATCGTGTAATTTTTGAAGGAGAGGAGGAGGAATTCCAACTTAAACCTTCTTTTGTAGTCACATCAACTAAGTAACCTGATATTGTAATTATATGTCCTTTTCGAAGCCCAAAAAGTTCACGTTCAATATTTTCTGTTGATGAAACTAAATGCCAAAGTTCTGTTTGACTATTAATAGTATTTGCGCTGAGAGGCAATCTCAATTTATTATAAGAATAACTTCTATCCTTCAATGTGAAGTTAATGTAATCTAAATTCTTTTGATCTGATGCTTGCCCCCAGCTTACCAAAATATCATAAGGCGAGAAATGAGACATTCCGTTAAAAAAATATCTGTCTTTTTCTACTACTCTAACAGTTGCCGTTATTTTTTTGAAAGGGGAGAATGTATTTCCATCAAATGATATATCCATTTGATTATAAACTCTCGCTAATTCCGGATTCGATTCAGCAACTATTCCGGGACCTCTTTTAATTGGGATTTCTGACCATGCCAATACTGATAAACCAATGAATGCACATAGAAATATATACTTAACCATTTTTTTGTCTCTTTGAGTTGTCCTTTTAACTAAAAGAGTATCAGCAGGTACTAATCGTTACAAATAAAGGATATTCAGGAAGCTAATTTTTTATAGTTCAGATAGAATTTTTCTAAATCTTCTACATAGAAATTATCAAGAGCGGGATTTCCATCTGTACCTAAGATATCTGAAAAAGTAAATGACTTTACATTGTTATAACTAAACGTAAGTACTCCATCTTCAAAGGTAACATCGTCAATATCGTCAAAGGAATATTCAATTTTATCTGAGTTTAGTAGTACTATATCGCCTAATAAGAAATGACCTTGTGAATCGATGAATTGACTAGCTTCGATATTATGGCGTTGAACAATTTCCTGATTGATATAGTCTTTTACCGAACTTTTTACCTGCATATAAACGGAAGACTTGGTAAGGCTAAGTTTAACCTCATGGTACTTGTCTTCTATTTGAAATAAAGTAGGTTTCTCATCATTGGAAGGAATTTCATTTTCAGCATACAAAACTTCACCGTATGCAAAAAAGAAAATCAATATAAATGAGTATTTTAAAAATCGCATTTTTGGACGTTTATCTATATATCTTAGGGTTGCTAAGTGTTGTTGAGACGAATGAATTTATAAATAGTTTCAAACTTTTTTACGTTTTTTAAAATAATATATTAATTGAATAAAAAAATTAGAATTCATGCATCAAGTTGAAGTAAATCCACTGGATTTTTTGATCTTAGTTGTTGATGATTCAAAACCAAATGTTATTTTATTATCTCATATCCTTAAAGAAGAAGGGTTTAGAGTAGAAAAAAGTTACGATGGAGATGAAGCGCTTGAAAAAATAAAGCAAGTACGACCTGATCTGATCTTAATGGATATTATGATGCCCGCTATGTCGGGGATTGAAGTCGGCTATAAATTGAGAAGAAGTGAATTCGAAGATATTCCAATAATTTTTTTAAGTAGCTCAAACGAGTCTGTTGATAAAGTTCAAGCTTTTGAGTCAGGCGGAGTCGATTTTGTAAATAAACCATTTGATAAAAATGAACTTCTTGTACGTGTTAGGAATCATTTAATGTTGAAAATACTTCAGCAAGAAAGCCTGGAACAAGTACAAATATTAAAAGAGAGAGAAGTAGAACTAAGCGAAGCAAATCAGAAAAAATATATATTAATGAGAATGCTTAGCCATGATATTAAAAATCCTATTTCAGGTATCATGGGGTTGGTTTCTATTTTGCTTGAGGATGATTCTTTAGCAGAGGAAGAGAAAAATGAAATGCTTGAACTGATAAAAGAAAGTAGTGAGAAACTTCTTGATCTTGTAAAGGAGCTGTTAGACAAAGAAGTAGTAGGAGCCGGGTTTGGAACGCTAACTACCAGCGAAGTAAATATTGTTGATGTTGCACAGAAAGTAATTAATGCTAATAAACAAAAAGCAGCATTAAAGAAAATAGATATCGAGTTGGTGTCTGTAGAAGAAGAAATTTTGATTTCTATTGACCAGAAAAAGATTAAGCAAATTTTTAACACGCTCATTACTAATGCAATAAAATTTACTCTAACAGAAGGTACTGTAAAAATCAAACTTAAAAGGCATGAGAAGCTATTGTTAATAAAAATTATTGATTCAGGTATAGGAATTCCTAATGCAATGCTTCCAAATTTTTTAATATCATCTGGTAGAGAACAACAGGATAATCCTAGAGGAATTCTCGGAGTCGGACTTGGTCTCGAAGAAGTACGTGCCTATGTTGAAGCTCATAATGGAAAAATTTGGGTTAACTCAACAGAAGACATAGGAACAACTTTTTTTATTGAACTACCATTGGGAAATTAATTATAAATGGCGCACACAATTTTAGTTATAGATGATGATGAACCCATTCACATCATGGCAAAAAACTTACTGGGAAAAGAGTTTCATCTGGTTAATGCCAGAGATTCTCAAGAGGCTATTAACATTCTTTCAGAAACCCCTGTTAATTTAATTCTATCAGATATACATATGCCTGGTTTATCAGGCTTGGAGTTGTTGGAGTCTATTCGGGATGATAAAGAAAAGAGAAAAATTCCGATCCTTATTATGACAAACCTGCCAACAGTTGAAAAAGAGCGGAAGGCTTTAGATTTAGGTGCTGTCGATTTTATTAAAAAAGAGCGCTTTAATCAGGATAGAGAAGGTATTTTAGAGTTGGTTCGGATGAAGATCCTTACGGATGTTAATATCAAGGGACTTGATGAAGATCTTGAAAAAAGCAAAAACAAGCTTGTAATGAAGCTGATGGAGTCTGCAATAAAAGGTTCTTTTAAAGATACTGCTGAAACTTTTTGCACGCATCTGTCAGATATTATTCAAAGTGATTTACTCGCATTTTTTATTCATGAAGATGGAGAACCAAATCCTTTGATTATTCATGGAGACTCTAAACCAAATGAAGATGAACTGGCTGGTTTTAAGAATTCAAATTCTTTTGAGTTTTTAAACTCTAAAAAAGATTCTTACTTGAGTAACCATATCTATAATGAAGAGATTGGTTGTTTCTTGGATTTTTCATCAGCTAAGGAAATGCCAGCTGAAATTGGAGTTCCAATATTTTCAGCAAATGAAAAAGCAATGTTAATGAATAACATGAGTGCTCCTTCAGAATCAGCACTTTTTGGAAGTGTTATAATTAAGCGTTCAAAATTGTTTTCCAGTAAAGAATATGAACTCATATCTCGACTTGTAAAACAAACTGGTGCAATACTTTGGAGGCTTTACCAACAAAATAAATGAGTTTAATAAGACCTTCTTTATTACTTATTATTGAGGGAACTTATCCTTGGTACAGGGGAGGAGTAAGTGAATGGGTATATCAATATCTTAAAGCTTTAGAAGGGTATGATTTTCATATTCTTCAAGTAGCTACTGATGAATTTCAGCAGCTCGATCCTAATAATGCTTTGTATCCAATAACGGAAAATGTAAAGTCCTTTAAGCGTGTTCCACCGCCGGTACTTGCATCAAATTGGGATACTGCAAAAGATATTTGGTTTAGCTCAGTTGTTGAGGATGTTCCCTCTCATCCATATTCGTTTATCCACGTTACAAATACGGGATTTGCAGGTTGGTTAGGTAAAAAAATCGCTGATTTATTATCGAAACCATTAATCTTAACAGAACATGCTCTTTATTGGAAAGAAGTAGAAAAAGGAGCAGTAGCTTTGGAATGTGGGTATCATATTCCTGAAAATTTTACTGCAAAATCTGAAATAGCAGATATCTTCAAAAAGATAGCATCTGAAGTATATTCAGCTTCTGAAGAAGTAATTTCAGTTTCCAGAGTTAACATGCCCAACCAAAAATATTTTGGTGCTGAATCACCTACATATATTCCAAATGGAATACCGGTTGAGTTGTTAGAACCTCACAAAAAAAGAGCAAAAGAGCCTGTAATAGGATGGATAGGACGTTGTGCAGCAATGAAAAATCCTAAACTGTTCTTTGAAATAGTTGAAGCTTTCAGAAATACGGAGATGGTTCCAAACTTTGTTATGATGCTAAGTGATGCCAATGAAAAAGAACTTGAGAAACAGATAAAGACGTTAGCTTTAAAATTTCCGGAAGTAGAAATGATCTGGAATGAATCTGCTCATCAATATTTAAACAGGCTAGACTTGCTGTGTATTACAAGCCATAATGAGTCTCAACCTCTTGTAATGTTTGAGGCTCTATCAAATAAAGCATTACCGGTAGGCTGGGAAGTGGGCGATCTTAGCTCTGAATTTGGCTTTGTTGTTCCTAAAGGAACGAGTACTCGTACACTTGTTGAACAAATTATATCCTTATGGAATAAACCGGATAAGTTTGAAGAATTAGTTGAACAAAGATATGAATTAGTAGCTTATAAACACACCTGGAAAGCTATTTTTGCTAAGTACGACAGCTTATTTCAAGAAATGATATTAGAAGGATCAATGAAATGAGCGAAATTAAACCCGTTGTATTATTTGAGACGGAAGGATCTTATCCATATAGCGGTGGTGGCGTGAGTACTTGGGCTCATATTTTATGTACTGAACTTCAGGACGAGGTAGATTTTCACCTGATGGCCGTTACAGGGAATCCATTTGTTGAGCCGAGATATAAGCTCCCAAAAAATATTACTGAGATTATTCATATTCCTCTTTGGGGAGTAGAGGAACCTGCTCATTATTTTGATAAAAAGACTCCATTTTCTGAACAAATTGAAAAAAAAGCCAGAACAACTAAGAATGTCGTTAAAAAGCATTTTATGCCAATCTTTAAGGATTTTATAGAATGTTTGAACGATCCTTTTAAAGATGTAGATGTGATCAGTGAAGTCATTTATGGTTTTTGGAAATACTTTCAGCACTATGATTATAAGCTGACGATGAGAGAACCTTTGTTATGGGTAGATTTCAAAGAATCGCTGCTTACCAAATACGTTGATAATTATGATCCTGAATTAGGTGCTACTCCAAAAGTTATTGATATGACATTTGGAATGCGATGGCTTTATCATTTTATGATGCCGGTTGCTACCCCAATTCCTGCCGGAGTTAATGTTTCTCATTCCACCTTAGCCGGCTTTCCGGCTTTAGCTTCTATAGCAGCAAAATATGAGTATGGAATTCCTAGTATGGTCACAGATCATGGAGTTTATATGCGAGAAAGATTGATCAATGTTGGACGATCGGATATGACTTTCTTTTCGAAAAAATTACTTGTGGACCTATCAACCATGGTAACAAGAGCTGTGTATCATACAGCAGATCAAATTTCCCCTGTAACAACTGCAAACCAAAAATGGGAGGAAAGGTTCGAGGCTAAGCCTGAAAACATCATACCAATCTATAATGGGGTAGATACTGATCTTTTTAAGCCTATTGCAAAACCAAGCAAAACAGAAGGGATTCCAACAGTTATAGCGGTTGCACAAGTCTTTCCATTGAAGGATATCGAAACCATGATAAGAACTTGTAAAGTAGTACGTAAAACAATCCCAAATGTACAGTTTACGGTATATGGTAGCTTAGATGTTGACCCTGAATATGTTGAAACTTGCAGAGATTTGATCAAAGAGTTGGAGTTGGAAGATAATTTTACTTTTGGGGGGTTTCACAATAACCCGAGCATGATTTTTAACGAAGGGGATATTTCGATATTAACTTCTATTTCTGAAGGTTTTCCTTACACAGTTATTGAATCCATGAGCTGCGGACGTCCTGTGGTTGCAACTGATGTAGGTGGAATTAAGGATGCACTTGAAGGTTGTGGCATTCTTTGTAAGCCCAGAGATCCCGAAGAAATAGCAGCCGGTGTAGTCACTCTTTTAGAAGATACTGCGTTGAGAATAGAGCTAGGAAACAAATCCAGAGAAAAAGTACTTCTTAATTTTACTACAGATCGCTCTGTGAAGAATTACCTGTCTTCTTACAAAGAATTAGCATCTAAACCTCGAATTCCTTTAAAAGCAACAGTAAAAACCAGATCGGTAATAGATCTTTTAGAATTTTTGGAGGCAGACGAACTAGTTCATGCAAACTGATATTGAAAAAGATACAATTTTTGCTGAAGAAGCAGATCTGGGAGTTTTTGATGTTCTTGTAGAGCAGGTTTACGCTATGATTGGTAATCCTTTAAGTGTTTGGGCAGTTGCTGCAACTATTGAATCATTAGGAATTAGAGATGTTGATGCTATTGTTGACTATGGCTATAAATCTGTTTTTGATCTTGCCGAAGATGTATATAAGAGGGTTAAAAAGCATATTCGGGGAAAATATGAAGAGACTAAAGAAGCAGAATTCAAACTCGGTGATGTAGGAGAGAGTTTCAAGCTTTTCTTTAAATATTTCGGAACGGGTATTTTATTCACTATGCCGATGATCTCCCAAATTGTAGCCATTATCATCTTTGAATATGCATTATGGGCATGGTTTCGGTTTAACGTAGCCCAAGCTACAATGATCGCAATGGGTACCATTGGCGCTTTTATTATTACAGGTGGGTTTATTCAGGTACTGGGCAGGTTGGTTTCTAAATACATGGGAGAAAAAAATTATTATCTAAGTTGGCGTGCTATAAAGGCAGTTATTTATTTTGCGGTTCCTTTGGTTCTTGGAATAGCAGCATTAACCTTTTTGATAAACCTGATCTTACCATTCTATCCACAGAGAATGGTTTCATTAGGTTTAACTTACTTCATTTTAATTTCGGCAATGATGCTTTCTGCAGCTGTACTTTACGCTTCAGAGCAAAAAATGGTAATTCTTGCAAGCATTTTTATAGGAACTCTTACCGTTGCTTTTGGAATGGAAGTTTTAGATTGGGGAATTTATTTATCTCAATGGTTTGGAATTGGGCTTACAGCAGGGCTACAGATCATTTATATCATTCTTTATTATCTGTACAAGATCAGAGCGACAAGACAGCAGTTATTCAAACAATCGTTACCTAAACTTGAAGTAAGTTATTACAATACATATAGATACTTTTTATATGGCTTTGCTTATTTTACTTTTTTGTTTGTGGATAGGATTCTGGCTTGGTCTGCAGGACCTCCGCCACCTAGTTATATTATTTGGTTTAATACACCTTATGAGCTTGGAATGGATTGGGCTCTATTGAGTTTTATTTTTACTATTGCCTTGCTGGAATTTATCATTCAGTTGTTTTCACATCGAATAATTCCCGCTCAAAAGAGTTCAGATGTAACAAAGTTAAAAGATTTCAACAGATATTTTAGCAACTTCTATTCGCTTCAGCTTGTGCTGTTGTTCTTCATTGGGATAGCATCAATTTTACTTACCTATTATGGCGTTGATGCACTCCGAGTATATGCGGAAGATTACCCGGAAATAAAAGACTTTTTTGCAAGCCCCATAACAACAAAAGTATTTTGGATGGCAAGCATTGGTTATTTGTTTTTAGTTTTTGGGTTACTGAACTCGTTATTCTTTTTTACAATGAATAGGCCTGAATTTGTATTGTATTCTATGTTTGCGGCATTAGCAGTAAATGCAATTACAGGATATGTTTGCAGCAGAACAATAGGATTTGAATATGCTGTAATAGGACTAATTGCAGGTTCAATTACATTCGCAGCTATTACTGGATTAATAGGTAAACGATTTTTTAAACATTTGGATTATTTTTATTACTCTGCATATTGAGGTTACACCATGAGTAAAGACGTAAAAGATTACTTACATATTATTGGAAGCAGGCTTGGAAAAGCTTTTTCGGTAGATTCGTTTGGCGTAGAGGAAGAGCTTGAGTTTTGGGCACTTTCTGCGGAGCATATGTCTCGCAAAAAAAACCCTGCTTTCCAGAATATTATTACATGGATCGATCTCCTGTATCACGCTCCGGTACATTTTGTTTATAAACTCGAAAAGGAACATTTAATACTAATTAAGCGCCAGATAATATCTGAAAATTTACCTTTCGATAAGTTCGATAAATCATCGAAACCAGATGCTCAAAGAGCTCAATTTATTCAAGAATTTGAAAATCAAATGCAGAATATTGAGAAAAAGAGACAGTGGGATGATGATTTTAAAGAACATGGAGTATCAGCGCATACAATAGGTAATTGTGAACACATTCCTTTATATAAAAGAAATGGTGATTTTTGGGGAATTTATGTTGTAGGACCAAATCTTAAGAGTCCTGATAATATGGTTCCCAAATTTTCAATCATTAGCAGGTTATTGTCTTCATGGTTGATAAAACTTGATGAGCAGGAGCATAAATCTCAAAAACAATATCAGAAAAAGATACAAGGATTGGTCGGTGAGCTTGGTTCAGGTGCGTTGAATACCAAAGGCATTTCTGAATTGTTTCTTCTATATCTCATCCATTCTTTAAATGCAAAATCAGGAGCTGTTGTTGAATATGTTGAAGGAAAGCCGGATTTAATTGTCTCAAATAATCTGGAAGAAGTACATCTTACATCTTTATTGGGATTATCGGGTGATTCTATGTATTTGTTTGAAGGCAAAGAGTTTAAGTTGACTAGTTCAGGTAAAGATTTAGTTGATAAACTCGGCATTAAACCTTTGTTCTTACCCTATATCACTGAAAAAGTAAATGGATTTATTTGGATAAATAGACGTGAAGAAAACGAGATAAAAGACAGTCACAAAGTTCTTACAGATATATCAAATATTGTCGCTAAGTTATTTGAATTCAGAGATGAAAATCAGGTTTTTTCAAATGATCTTCTCGAAGCATTTTATACTATGCTTCGAGCGATAGAGACAAAAAGGGATAAAACAAAATATCATACTCCAAGAATGATCGCTTTTGTTGAGATGTTTGGAATGCTCTTCGGTCTCGATACAAAAGAAATGAATATTCTTAAAACTACAGCCAAACTACATGATATTGGGTATGTAGGAGCAGTAGGAATCAGCTCAATGGCAAGTATTGGATCAGAGTTAGCGCATCCAATAGCAGGTTCTATGATGATAAGTAATCTTCCTGTTAACGAAGATATACTCAACGGAATAAAAACACACCATGAGTGGGTAAATGGTAAAGGATCTCCAAATGGGTTAAAAGGAGAAGACATCCCTTGGACGGGGAAAATCATTTCCGTGTACGAATATGTGGTAGATTTCTTTGAATCTAACCCGGAAATTGAACCTGCAAGAGAAGAAGAAATGCTCGAAAAGCTAACATCTAACTTGATAGAACGAGCTGATGTTCAATTTGATATGGTACTAATTCCAACAGTTATACAACAGTTGACAATGTTAGGTTGGTCTGGTTGTGCACAATTAGGCGTAGAATAGGTTTTACCTATGCAGAAAAAATTAATTTTAATTGCAATCTACTTGTTTGTAATAAATTGTTCCTCCTCAATAAAAGAAATCACCAAAGATTCTGTATATGATTCGTTTGGAGTGGTTTATTCGGACGTTAATCCTGTTAAAGTTGCAGGTTATAAATTACTTATTGTAGAACCCTATTTTTACAGTAGAGAAGATATCTTAGAATTTCACAGTAGAGGGATAAAGGTGATAGCTTATTTATCTTTAGGAGAAGTAAACGAATCCAGAAGATATTTTGAAGAGTTCAAATCTATTGGATTAAAAGGGAAGAATGAAAATCATGGCTCTTATTATATTGATCTTTCTAAGAAAAGGGTTAAAGATAAATTTTTAAAACAAATCGTTCCGGAATTGTTTTCTTATGGGTACGATGGGCTTTTCTTAGATACTATTGATGCGGTTGCTCCTTACACAGTAAGAAGAAATATGGAGCAAGATATGGTTGAACTGATAAAAGGTATAAAATTAGCTAATCCATCTAAGATTTTAATTCAAAATGCCGGATTTTTTCTGCTTGATCAAACTTCAGAGTATGTAAATGCGGTTGCAATAGAAGATATAGCGTCTGGTTATAATTTCGATACCAATGAATATTTAGTAAAGAGTGAAGAAGAGTTCCAGGAACGACTAAAGCTCGTTGATTCCATGTTTTACGCTTATCAAATACCATTTTTGATCATTGATTTTGAACCCGTTAATACCACAAACGAACTTCTCCGCTCTAGGCTAGATAAAGCCGGTTATCCATATTTTATAAGCAATATTGGTTTTGATGGATTACCGATAAAACCTAAGAGTAATACCAAATTAAAAAAAGGAGTATGAAATGCCTTATTGGTTGATCGTATTTCTTTCGATTGCACGATTGGTACTATTTTTTGTAATTCTTTTTGCATGGATTGGACCTAAATTTTTACCACATACAAAAAAATTATATGGTATTGATAAAATGCTTTACGCATGGGTTGGCATTGGAGGAACTATAATCATAAGCATATTTGTGCTAACAATGTTACACATGTATGACTTGATTAGCTTGTTTTCAGTGCTGATAATGATTCCTATTCTATTGATCTTTTATAAAGAACTAAAGAAAGGAACTTCTTTCAGGTCAGTACTTACTGTTATCGAAAATAGAATTGTGGCAAATCAGGTTCGGATAATTGAATCAATTAAAGTATTTACTTTTAAAGGACTAAAAGAACGTTTCTCTAACAACGAAAAATTTTCATTATTTGATAATAGATTCAATATTACAGCAATTATTGTTGGTATTTCGGCTTGTGTAATTAGAGTTATTCCTGTTCTAAATAATGCAGCTCCATATAGCCGTGCATGGTATTTTGAATTAGATGATATAAAGAATATTAGATTACAACAGTATTTTGGGGAACTTCCAATCCCAAAAGGGATGCATTCTTTAGTCGGCATGTTTAGTTCATTAACACAAGTGGGACCAGAGTTAACACTTAGTTTGCTGGGAAGCCTGACTAGTTTTCTTTTAACAATTATAGTTTTTTGGTTGGTAAGAGAAATTACCAAAGGAAAAAGGCAAACAGCTGCAATTTTCGCCGCTACTATCTTTGCAATATTCCCTACATTACTTTTACCAATAACTTTAGAAGCAGAAACAGGGGTGAATTCAATTCTTTTAGCACTTAGTTTCGCTTTACCAACAGCATTTATTTTTATCAGAAACCTCAGAGCTATAGAAAAAGCTCCTTGGTTTTATGTTACTATGGGGATTATTGCAACAGCTTTAACTGATATTTTCGTACTATTAATAGTTCTTCTTCCTTTTTTGATGTATGGATTATTAGCATTGCCTAAGAAAAAGATTGCAATCAATCTTAGTAAAGTAGTTACTTATTTAATACTGGTTTTTGCTATTTCACTAAGCCCTTATTTGGTTCATTTACTCCTTACAGGTTCAGATATAACTTCATTTTTTGAACTTCAATTATTGGACACACTCATATTTAGTTACTTTCCTCATCTGATAACAGATATAGAATCCTTAAGTTCAATCTATCTATATATAACGGGGGGTTTATTATTAATATTTCTGCTTTTACATTTTGTTCAAAAGAAAGATTACTTTGCTGATGAACTGGTATTCTTTACAATGTTTGGTTCTGTAGCTTTTCTCTATTCATCGTATAATAGTTTTTCTATACCCTTCCTCGATCTGGACCAACTAAATGCATTTTATGCTATTTTAATATCTGTAATTGGAGGCTTAGCGTTTTACGCATTGTTTACCATTATAGAAGTTTTAATGAGTGTAAAGCACAGGTTTGTGGGATACGCCCAGCCGATAGCTTTGGTTTTGTTAGTTAGCAGTGGACTGTTTATTTCAGGAGGAGTAAATACAGGAACAGTATTACCCCAAACATTACCGAATGGTTTTTTTGAAGCATATTATCAGATTATCAATGAACGATTGCCTTATACTTATGCAACAGTAAGTCCTCCGATAGATAATGTTCTGGGAAAAAACAGACACTATTTTATGAATTACGAGTTTTTTCTAACTAACTATGCTGAAATCGACTCTTCCTATCAGGAGTATTTGGAACTGCCCGAAGAAATAAGACCTGATTCAGCAAATATCCCTCCGGCAAGTATTTTTGTATTTATTCAGAAACCACCATATAACTCAATTCAACAAGGAATTTTGTTCCAACCAGAAGAGCAAATGATCGCACTTAGTGAGTGGATAGATAATTTTAGTATGTTACCTAACAGAGAAGTTTTCATTTATAAAGAAACTGACGATTCAATTATATATGAAATTCTAAATCGTAAAGATGAATCATATATAGGTGATATTCTGATGAATATTTACCCGAAAAAGGAAGGACGTGCAGCTAAACTTTTTAAATAAATTAATTTTCGGTCTTTTCTTCTCACTAACAGGGTTTGTTTTTTCAAACGATGTGGTAGCACAATTAAGAATCGCACCAATAGTAATTATTCAAAGTTCGCAGGATGAGTTTTCTGTTAAGGTGTCTAAAGAAATTATTCAAGCTTTTAAGTATGCAAATTTCGAATATACTATTTTAGACTTAGAAGAATCTAAAGTAATTCCACTAACCCCATCTACGAATCTTATTATTAATACTACCAGTTTTATTGCTTTAATAAGTGATAAAGAAAGATCTAATCTTATAGAGTATATAAGCATGGGAGGTAACATGATTTTTTTTGCAACCGTTAGCGACGAGAGGTTTGCATATATACAAGGTATTAAAGCAGGGGCTGATTATAGTATTGATCAAATAGTTCGAGGAATTAAAAGCGTAGACAACATTTTTCCAGGGTTTCAGGATTATGAGTTTTATTCAAATAGAAGTGTACCACATAACCGATTAAAGAAAAGTAGTTTCACTAATGAAATTAGAGTGTTAGCTACTGCAGTTACCGACAAAGAGTATCCAATTTTGTATGAGAATGAAATAGGACTTGGTAAAGTGTTGGTTTTCAATAGTTATATATTGTATGAGAAGGTTTATAGAGGGTTGATGTTTTCTTCAGTTATCAAGTTGCTTCCTCATATTCCCTACCGGAATGCAAATGTAGGTACTATTTTTTTGGATGATTTTCCGGCTCCACTTTACAATACTAAGATAGAGCCTATAGCAACAGAGTATGATATGGAGCAAGCAGATTTTGTTGCTAATATTTGGTGGCCGGAGATGAAAAAGTTAGCTGATTCATTATGGATTACATACTCAGCCATGACAACCTTTAACTATAACGCAAATATCGTTCCTCCATTTGATTATAATGAATGGACTTCAGCAATTATAAGAAAAGGAAATAAGAATGTTAAAGGGAGTATTTATCTTGCAAAAGATATTCTTAGAACAAAGCACGAGCTAGCTTTTCATGGATACAATCATTTTTCTTTATTGAGTGAAGAATGGGATGCTAACCGTTCCTTTATGGAGTCGGCATTACGTTCTGTCAAAAAGAGATGGCGAGTTGATGATCTTGGGCCACTACCGGTAACTTATGTGCCCCCTACAAATTTAATAGATTCTTTAGGGATTAAAGCTTTAACCAATGCGTTGCCGGCAATAAAAATAATGAGCTCTTTATACTCGGGAACAAAAGAATTTGGAGGGGCAAGAGAGTTTGGTCCAGACCCATTTTCAAATACACTGTTTAACTATCCGCGAATTTCGAGTGGTTTTAATATGGATGGAAATTCTATTTTTAATCAGCATAGTATGCAACTTCTTACCGGTGTTTGGAATCATTTTGTACATCCTGATGATATATTTCAAAATGTACAACGTGATGTGGATGCTTTTGAAAGTAGAAACTCTGATAATCTCGGATGGAGAACATCAGCAGATACCTCAACATCTTTGTACAATGAGTTTGTAAAACGAATTAGCTATACTAAAAAACAATATCCATTTATTCGGTTAGTGTCTGCAAAACATGGAGCTGAAATCGCACAAGATTGGTTAGCAACAAATTCTGAGTACTCAGAAGATGAAGATAATTATCTAGTTAATATTACACCACCAGCCAAGTATATTTCCAAAAGTTCAAATAGTGATGCTAAATATTGGTTTATGTATGTACCAAGAGGTGAAAGGGCTTTAGTTGAAAAGCATCTTAGCAATATTGCGGACGGTTATACATTTTCTAAATTTTGGGATGGTTATCTCTTTCAATTTTATTCAAAATCAAACCTGATTGACATTCCAAAGCCAAGGTCTTCTATCAAAGAAAAAACGGAGATTACAGCCAATCTGGAATTGGCAAAAAAAAGGTATCAGTCTTATTTGACCAATCCATTTTATTTAGGTCTTAGCCCTCAAACTGTGCTTGTACGGGAAATTCCACTTGAAAAAAAGCTAAAAACAACCATAAATAAATATTTTAAAAATCCAAAAAACTTAGCCATTCAGGAAGAATTGATCGATCTTAGCTTGGAAAGTGATCAGGTAATGAGAGCGATACAAATTCTGGAATATCGTCTCAAATCCAATCCAAACTGGAATAAAAATGACACTGATCGATTAGTCACTTACTATGGCTTTGAAAGCGCATTTGTACGAGCTGAGAAGTATTTGGAAGAACTTTGGAGAAAGTATGGAGATGAGAAAGTTATCCTCTTAAAGGATAAAATTGCTGAGCGTTTAGGTTTATACTCAACCGATTTTCTAAGACGTTGGAGACTTAGAGAGATTGAGATTTATGGAGCAACGGATGATAGGGTATTAGCATATACAAGTGCTATTGAAAGCCAGCAAACTTGGCCGGAAGTTAAAAGTAGATTGCTTGGCTTAATTAAGGAAAACCCAAGAAGTGATAGTTTATATGCATATACAATTCAGCGATCATTTTTCTATGAACCTTCTGATAGCACAATAGCTTTACTTGAAGAATTTCCTCAATGGTCACACAACCAATTAACACCTTTTGCAACACAGTTTGCCAATATTTATGGATATGGAATCTTTGATTATGAGAAAGCCTTGTATTGGGCAGAAAGATCTATTGATGTTCTTAGAAAATCGAAGTTAGAATGGATCGCCCAGAAGAACGAAATGGATCGTTTTTATGAAACCAGCAAACAATATCTTGAAAATTCACCGGAAGATGATTCGCTTCGAGTGTATGCCGGAACTACGCTATATTATTTAGGATATAGGGAGCAGGGAAGAGAAATCATGTATCCGCTATTTGGGCAAGGAAAAAATACAGATACTCAAGCTCATAGGTTACTCGAAGAGGATTTTAAATTTATAACCTATAGAGATAAAAAAGATCTTTATTTACGATATCCAAATTTTTTCAATGAAAGAGAGAGGAAGAAATTTAAAAACGACCTCAGGTGGAATGAAGGGGTGAGGGTATCTTTATTTGGGGAATACTTTACCGATAATTTTGATAACCAAACCGCACGTGGAGGACTTTCCGTTCAATTTGGAAACAGAAGAAATAGAACTCATTTGTTTAAGCTTGAGGACATTTATGTTAGTAACTTTGAAGGTGGACAAAATTTCTATTCCAATTTTACCGGAATTGGATATGAGTATGAGAAACGTAAAGAAGATTTTAGCAGAGTATTCCGATTCGGACCTTCTTTATTTTATGGCTCTGAAGGCATCTTAGGAGAAGCATTTGTATCATATTCAATAAGTTATGCTTCAACATTTACGGCATTAAATCTATCATTTGAACCAGAATACATAAGACAATCTCTCCTTCGGGATATTTATAAACTTAAAGGTGAATTTTACCGAGAAGATCCTTGGTTCAAAAATAATTTCTTAACTACTTTATCCGGAAATACACAGTTTTACACCAACAGTGTAATTGGTTATTCTGTAACCGGAAGAGCGTACTTACAGCCATGGGGAACTCCATTCAGAGGGCGCTTAATTGGGGAATTAGGATGGCAGGATGCTTCAAAGAGCTTCCCCAATGCAGATCCATTTTTTACTCAGAACAACTATTTCCTACAAGGTATCGGTTTTGACTTGAGATACAGACATCCTAATACGTTTGATTATAATTCATTGTTTGAAATAGAAATAATGGGTAAACACGCTGCTAGTGATGGTTATTTTATGACCGGTAGAGCAAACATAGAACACAAGTTTAAACAATTTTGGCAAATCAAAGTAGGCACAGAATTTTCTACAAGCACGGTATATCAGTCAAACAGGATATTCTTTACCCTATCTCATTTCTTTCATAAAAAGCTAAAACATCCTAAACAAAGGTGATTATTTCTCGTACGGGGTTAACACAATGAAAAGAATAAAACCTCATATAGAATGGATGGTGTTCCTTACAGGCTTAATTCTGATGGCAACAATGGATCCCACTATTCAAAGTACTTCAATTTGTTTTTTTGATTTTATAGGGATTGGATTTTGCCCCGGAGACGGACTTGGACATTCAATTGCATGGTTTTTCAGAGGAGAATTTCAAAATTCGATAGAAGCGAATCTTTTCGGGCCGGTAGCTGTAATTGTTCTGAGCTTAAGGATTCTGCAGATATGGAAGGAAATTTTAATTAACAAAACTAATACACAAAAGGGACATACCGATGGCAGAAGTATATGATTTTGTACCCGAAGCAGAAGGAGATGAAGCTCTTTATCTGGAAAAGCTTCTTTCTACATTAGACGAAGAAAACAAAACAAGGTTTTCTAATGTATATCGCTCCAGAAGAAAAGATCCTCAAACAATTTTAATACTTACTTTGCTGGGATTTTTGGGTTTAGCGGGAGTACATCGGTTTATCCTCAATCAAATCGGTATGGGAATCTTATACTTTTTTACAGCTGGGTTATGCCTAATTGGTATAATCGTTGACTTAGTAAATTATAAAGACCTTACTTTTCAATACAACAGAAAAGTTGCTCAAGAAATCCGTTCATTATTATGAATCTGAGGTCACTTCTAACTTAGGTTAAAAATAACGCCACATTCTGAACAAGGATTGCAACCCCCTTGTCTGACTTGAGGATATTTTCATTTCTTAAGAACCTGAGTTCTGCCAAAGGCATCACTTTGTGGGATTCTTAAAGTGCTCTTAAAGATACTTAAACAAATAATTTATCACTCAGATTCGCCAGCTGGCGGATCTGAGTGACTCCTCTGATAAGCTGGGTTTAAAGCTTATTGACATAGTTTTTAGAATCTTCCGAGGGCATCACTTTGTGGGAATTCAGGCTATAAAAGTCCAAAAACGCGATTTACGTTAAACCCGAATCTGAAATTAGGCTCAAAGAAATTAGTTTCAGTTCGGGTAAGTAAATGTTGCTCGGTAAACCATCTTCCCGACATAAAAAACATTTGAAATACGTGTCCGCCTGTTTCCAATTCATACACCATTGCGGCATGGTTTTTTGTAGCTGAAATTCGGTCTCCTATAACAGGAAGATATTCGAAAGAAATGGATTTTCGTTCGTTGATTTTAAAGCGTCCGGCAAGTCCTAAACCATACACCGTATTGTAGAGCTCTGAATTAGCTTCTCTACGAACAACGGTATTAAAGTGAGAAATCATTGGAGAGATTTGAAAACTAAATGACTCGCTGAATTTTCTTCCAATCATTACAGAACCCAAATAATTCAATCGTTCTTGAAAGGTAAGAGGAAAAGCTTCTTTCTGGGTTCGAATACCTAAATTTCCTTTTAAAACTAAAGAAACGGGGATGTTGTCTGATTTTGTTTGGTGAAGTAATCGGTAATCAATCCCAAAATCAATATTATCTTCTCTGCTTGTACGGCCAATTCCAATATTGATGTTATCAGTTAAACCATACGCAAAAGCGATACGAACGTTTGCGCCTTCATCAATCCCAAAAAAGGTATCGATGCCGCCTCTAACATCTCCAAAATTATGTTGAATCATACTATTCAAATCTCCCTTTTCAAGAAGCTGAACCGTTCCTAATCCTGCAATATTCTTAGTTAAAAAGATTTCGTCAACGGGACCATCAGGATTTGCACGTTGACGTTCCATTTGAGCTTGAGTAGAAGAAAAAGCAAAAAGAGAGATAAAAAGAGTGGTAGCCATTAATGTCATTCTTATCTTTCAACGGGTTTTAAGAGAGCTTCAATTTTAATTTCCTGATTCTTATCAACCTTTATAAATAAAATTTTTGGTGGATCAATATTGTAATCTAACAAATTTAACATCCATTCTGCTTTAACATGCAGGCCATTTTCCTTCATTTGAAGGGAACCATCTACTTCAATTTCTCTTTCCACTCCGTGAATTTTAAAAGTTCCGGCAACCTTAACATCATGAATTTCTGTAGATGAAGGATCAAAATCAGAAACAAGCTTGCCAAAGAATTCAGCAAAGGGATATTTTTTAGTTTCAAGCGCTAACTTCATATCCTTATTTCGCTTTCCGTTTCCGGTATCTAATGTTTCCAGATCTAGATAAAAATCAACGGTGCCATCATCAAGATTAATAAGCCCAACTAAATTTTTAGAATTTCCTTCAAAATTATGAAGCGGAACTTTTGAGTAAAAAGTAGCTTTACCTTCTTCTGTTTTAAAACTTTGAGAAAAGCTCGCAGAAATTCCGAAAAGTAAAAAGATGAGGGAGAATAGTATTTTTCTCATAGCCTTCTATTTTTTAATTATCAAGAGCACCTTGATTTATCCAGGCAATGATTTTGCCAACATCTGAACTGCTTATGCTTCCACTTAGAGGCATTCTAGATCCGAATTCAGGATTAGCTCCGAGTTTGTCAACCAAAGGGCTTTCATCGGCATTGCCAGGAATAATAACTAGTGTGCCATAGGAAAGACCGGTACTATTGATGGCGCTTTGGTAACTATCCAAATTTACACCGTTAGCACTACCTCCATTGGTATGGCAAGAGCTACCGCCACATGTAGTATTAAAAATGGGTTGTATTTGAGAAGCGTAACTTATGGGCTCATCAGGAATTTCAGGAACCTGATCTTCTACATTATTAACGCAACTAGCTGCAAAAATAAGAACCAAAAAGAAGGAAATGTATTTGACCATTGTTTAATAGTTTAAAAATTATTTTTAGGTAAAACTAACTAATCGGGAATTTATTTTAACAAATTAAATTGTAAACAATGAGTGTACAAAGTGTCACAAATAAGTAATAATCTCATTCCGCTTTTAACCACGATTAACACTGGATCTCCATGATGAAGCTATTAGCCTCCGATTTCTATCAGTCGAGCTGAAGTTGACAGATGGAGGAGTTGAATTAATGCTTAGGGCACTTCGGTTTGACGACTCCAGTTCGTCCAACCGTTTTTAGTTCCAACGCCGACCAGTGTTTATAGGCAGGAGCTTACACTTTCGGCACAGAGATACTAAATAAGCATTTACAACTCGCTCCGATGCTCAGCGTCGGCGCGCCAATGCTCGTACATTTAATTCATCGAGTGGTTACGTTCCGACGCTGAGCAGCTTGTGAGAAAAGTATTTTTCGAGATATCATTTACTTAATTTTTTTTAGCGTTTATATAATTTATTGGTTAATCCTCCAAGTTGTACCGTTAAATTTCAAGTATATTCTTTAATATTTTTTTATCTTTTTTTGGGCGTATCTCTATATCCCGCACTTGTTCAGCTTTGCTGACTTGGGACTGCTGGTACGCCTTTCTTTTTTGGGAGGCTATTGGGCTAATTGGGGCCGCTTGTTCTCGTTCCGTAGCTCCGCTGCGGAATGACCAACAGGAGCTCTGCTCCGAATAATTCGGGCTAAAATATATTAATCCTGATTCAACGAATTGAGGATTTGAATTAGTTTGAGGGCATTTTATTATCTGTTTTCTACAGATACCCACTCTAAGTTCTTTTCACCTACATATAAGGCGCGAGGACGGATCAATCGGTTGTGTGCAGCTTGTTCCATAATATGACCTGTCCAACCGGAAACACGGCTCATTGTAAAGATACAAGTAAACAAGTCTGGTTGAATCCCTATAGAGTAGTATACAGTTGCTGAAAAGAAATCCACGTTAGGATCGATATTCTTTTCTTCCTTCACTGTGTTTAGCATATCCATGCTCCATCTGTAAAGTTCTTCATGGCCGGTTTCTTCAGAAAGAGCTTTAGCCATTTTTTGCAAATGGTAGCCACGCGGATCAAATACTTTATATACTCTGTGACCAAATCCCATAATCTTCTCTTTATTTTCAAGCTTTTTCTTAGTAAAGGCAACTGCATCGGCATCTTTACCTTGTTCAGAAAGCTCTAAAAGAGTATTCATTACTGCTGTATTAGCTCCGCCATGTAAAGGCCCTTTCAAAGCGCCAATAGCTCCTGTTACTGCAGAGTACATATCAGCCATTGTAGCTGTAATAGTTCTTGCAGTAAATGTGGAGGCATTCATTCCATGTTCTGCGTGTATAATCAAACAGAGATCCATGGTTTTCTCAGCTTGTTCGCCTGGTTCTTCACCATTCAACATGTATAAGAAATTAAATGCAGTACTTCCTTCTTTAAGAGGAGCAATGATATCTTTACCGTTTCTGGATCTGTCAAAAGCTGCAATAATTGATGGAATACAAGCAGTTATTGAAATTGCCTGATTCATAAAAAGACTCTCATCATACTTACCAAAAGTAGCGTCGCTGTCGGCTAACATAGAAACTGCTGTTCTCAAAACGGCCATTGGCTCGGCATCTTTGCTGGTTGTTTTTATATAATTTAAAACAGCTTCGGGGAGTTCACGATGCTCAATAAGTTGGTTCTTAAGATTCTCAAGCTCTTTACTGTTTGGAAGTCTGTCGTTCCATAGCAGAAAACAAACTTCTTCAAAAGTTGCATTCTCAGCTAAGGTATCAATGTGATATCCTGAATAAATCAGATCACCAACATTGCCATCAATGAAACTTTTAGTTGTTGAAAAAGCGACGATTCCGTCAAGTCCTTTATTGATATGAGGATATTTTTGTTCGTCAAAACCGGTATGTAAATCAGAAGACATTCGATCTCAAAATTTTAAAGTTATATAAATTTCTGTGAGTCCTGTATCAGGCATCCAAATACTAAACCCGGAAAAACTGATCAGCGTTTACTTTTGAATTTAAATTCATCCTTTTTTGGAAAGTTATAAAATAGGATTATTTCAAGAAAATAGTTGCATCAATTTACCTGTTTTAATATAAGTAAGCGCTTTTTTGAATCAATTAGACTATGGCTTCTGTACGTAGCTTACCATTACTTTTTCTTGGCTTCTTCCCAAAGCTTGTCCATTTGCTCAAGTGAAGCTTCTTTTACTGTCTTATTTTGTTTTTTAAGTTCTGTCTCAATATATCTAAATCGGTGCTCGAACTTTTTGTTGGTTTGTCGGAGGCTGTCTTCAGCAACCAAATTAAAATATCGAGCTACATTTACTATTGAGAAGAGAATATCTCCAAATTCTTCGGAAGAAGCATTTACATCGTTTTCTTGTAACGCTTCTTTAAATTCTTGTAATTCTTCATCCAATTTCTCCCAGGCCAATTTCCATTCAGGCCAGTCAAACCCCACATTAGCGGCTTTTTCCTGCATTCTTTGGGCTCGAATTAATGCGGGTAAATTTGCGGGCAATCCCTCAAGAGTAGATTTTTTACCTTCTTTTAGTTTGATATTTTCCCAATTCTCAGCTACTTCGCCTTCTCCTTCAACAACTTGTTCTCCAAAAACATGAGGATGCCGACGAATCAGTTTCTCCATCAGTGTAAATATCACATCTCCAATATCAAAAGTATCTGTTTCGCTGGCAATGTTGCTATGAAAAGTTACATGAAGTAAAAGATCGCCGAGTTCTTTTTTAAACTCATCAAAATCTCCGTTATCTAAAGCTTCAATTGCTTCATATGCTTCTTCAATAAGATTGTCTTTGATTGAATAGTGGGTCTGTTTCTTATCCCATGGGCATTCTGTTCTTAGTACTGATACAAGCTCAACGAGATCTTCGAATTTTCTACTTGGCTGCATAACTCAATTAAAAATTAAGGATTCAAAATTGAGAATGAAGGTATCCATTCTTTAATCATTAATTTTGAATTTTAACTCAGTTAAGTTTTTCTCTTTTTCTTTTTTGCAGCAGGGAATAAGATGTTATTTAAGATCAATCTATAACCGGGACTGTTTGGGTGTAGATTTAAATCAGTAGGTGGATCATTTACTCGATGAGTGTAATCTTCAGGATCATGGCCGGCGTAGAAAGTCCATGGAATTTTCTACTTGGCTGCATAACTCAATTAAAAATTAAGGATTCAAAATTGAGA
>CAXBHO010000037.1:0-32619 GCA_963975485.1 uncultured Balneola sp.
ATCAGCTCAATCCGCCAGATCTGTGTCATCGGCGTTCTATTGTTGGAACGCTGATATTGGTATAAGGCTAAAGTCTCTAGCCTTTTTTCTTGGATGCTTTTGCAGCTCTTTTCTCTTTTAGCGTTTTAGCCGGAGCTTTATTAGCTGAGTTCTTTTTTATCGACTTTCCTTTTGACATATTTTACACCAATTTTTTTGTTAAATGGACTCTCATTCAATGTATCATTTAAATACTGAATACCTACTACAATAAATGATTTGAAAATTAATGTCTAAAATGAATTTTTCAGAATACGATGGTCAATGGCCTTACTGAAAACACAGCGCAATTTTTTTTTGTAAGGAATAACTCTTTAAACAGTCTTACTATGAAAAAAGAACAATGAAAGCTCATTCCAAAAATTACCATTTATACAATAAGAAATTGCGAAAATTTGCGGTGAAGAATCGCAATAAAGCTACAAAGGCTGAAGCATGTTTATGGAAATATGCGTTAAGAAAGAAGCTGATGAAAGGATACTCCTTTAAGCGCCAAAGACCTGTATTGAACTATATTGCTGATTTTATGTGTCAAAAATTAAAACTAATCATTGAAGTTGATGGAAGTTCTCATAACAGCGAAGAAGCATTGAGAAGAGATAAAGAAAGACAGAGAAGACTTGAAGAAATCGGCTTTACGCTAATCAGATTTACTAACGAAGATGTGTTGACAAACATGGATTCGGTTAGGGCACAAATTGGTAAAGTTGTTGAAGATCTGGAAGCTCAGGAAGTTTCTGAATAGCGAGCGGGTGTCGAGCCTCCCTCTGAAATCCACAGGCGGATTTTTGTCTCCCTCGCGAGGGAGACAGGTTTTTGGGCGAAAAATAGAATTAAGCAAAAATTTTAGGTAGCGAGTTAATACTGTATCCCTCGGGGAGGGACAGACTCACGCGCTTGCACGATGAGTCAGGGTGAAGGCACCAAGCCCGAAATCTAAAACCGAGCAAAAGACTTATTGTAACCCACTCATAGATAGAATGATTTAAAACAGTTGTTTAATAAATTCCAAAAAAGTAGATTGGGACGGATAATTAGGTGTTAAAGCGCTAAACACTAGGAATGAGATTTTCTAATTTATTTATACTTCTTTTTTAAGTCCGAGAGTTTCTTGGGTATGTTTTACAACGTTTATGTATAAGAATAGTTGCGGGTTTGCGTGCGAGGATTTTCCGCAGGAAAATCAGATGTAGCAAACACGCAACTACCTTTGTTTTAGCACTAAACCGCAATTATTTTTATACGGTGTTGTGTGCAGTTTTTTTATTTCAGTCGTTTTTTAATATCCATTCTTTGATACAGAATCCTAACGATTTCCACAATTTCATTTTCGACTTTTCTGTAAAAAATCAGGTGCGATTTGATTTTCGTTACTCGATAACTTTTTCGAGTTTGTTCTGCGGATTTTCCAATCAGATAATTGTCCGCAATAAATTAAATTTCTCCGATTATTAAGTCGTAATATCTGTCGGCTTGCTCTTTGGACCATTTATGAAAAGTATAAACCCAAATATCATTTAAATCATCAATCGCTTGTTTACTTATTCGATATTTGTTTTCACTCATAAGTGTTGGCGATGCAATTCAGTCAGATTTTGTTTTGGGTCAAAATTTTCAACAAATCCGCTTTGTTCGCCGATTTCAAGAGCTTTAATCAGTTCTCTTTCTTTTTTTTCTTCACGTTCTAACAAACGCAGTGCCGAACGAATTACCTCGCTAACAGAACTATATCTGCCAGATTTTACTTCGTCTTTGATAAAATCCTCAAAATGATTTCCGAGTGATATTGATGTGTTTTTTCCCATTTTGGATATATTTTTTTCAAATATACCAAATCTTGGTAACGTAGCCAAATTGCACCCAACGTCCCGCCCGAGTTGGCGAGGTTTTTAGGAGGGTACAAAATGTAGGGAATAAAAATGTCGTTAACTCGGTCGTTGTGCGAAGTCCCGAAGGGCGAGCGCAAGGGCAGGAGACACTCGGGCGGGACGTTGATGCGAAAAACCGAAGGGATTTCGCTGTTAGATAAGTATTCCAGCTTAATCAATTTCAATAATCAAATGTTAAAAACCCTATATTTGACTAGAATTTAAAATCTAAAAACACAGCAATGCTCCTTAAAAATCTTCATCCGGTTAGCAAAGATCACAACGGAAAAGAAAAAATAGATATTCGTATCCAAGATGGAAAGATCTCAGAAATGGGAAAATCTCTTAAATCAAAAAAAGGAGAAGAAATCCAAGATTTTGAAGGAGCGTTTGTGAGCCCCGGTTGGATGGATATGCATATTCATTTACGGGAACCCGGCTTTGAGCATAAAGAAACAATCAAGACGGGTTGTGCGGCAGCAGCATTCGGAGGATTTACAGCCGTTGCTTGTATGCCAAATACTAAGCCTGCAACGCACACGCGAGATGTTGTCGAATACATCATTAAAAAAGGAAATGAAACTCCCGTAGATGTTCATCCGATTGGTTGTGTGACTAAAGAACGAGCAGGAAAATCAATCGCCGAAATGGGCGACATGAAAGACGGCGGAGCTGTGGCATTCAGTGATGATGGCGATCCGGTTTATAATTCGCAGGTGATGCGAGTGGCGCTGGAATATTCTTCCATGTTAGGAATGCCGATCATTAATCATGAAGAAGATTTGGCGCTGTCTCGACCCGGACACATGAATGAAGGGCGGGTTTCTACAAGATTAGGGTTAGATGGAACGCCAAGCATTGCCGAAGAAACGATGATTGCTCGTGATATTTTGCTGGCAGGTTATACCGGTGGACATATTCACGTTGCTCACATTAGTACAAAAGGCGCTGTGGATTTGGTTCGGGAAGGAAAGAAGAAAGGAATCAATGTAACGACCGAAGTTTGTGCGCACCATTTTGACTTGACTGATGAAGAAATCGAGAAGCAAAAGTTCAATACCAATTTCAAAATGCATCCACCATTAAGAACGCAAGAAGATGTAGATGCGATGATTGAAGGATTAGTGGATGGAACCATTGATGCGATCTGTACCGATCACGCTCCACATGCTATTGAGGAGAAAGAAGTAGAATTTATTTACGCTCCTAATGGAATTATCGGATTGGAAACCGCTTGGAGTATTTCAAACATGAGATTATTCAAAACAAAAAAATTAAATCTTCAGCAGTTAGTTGAAAAGCTTTGTTATAATCCGCGCAAAATTTTAAATCTGGAAGAACTGAAAATGGAAGTAGGCGCTAAAGCAAACCTGACTTTCTTCAATACGGATGAAGAATGGACTTTTGATTCTAAAAATGTTCGCTCAAAATCAAAAAACTCTCCTTATTTGAATAATAAGTTAACCGGTCGTGCGGTCGGTATTTTTAACAGAGATGAATTAGTTTTAAATAAGTTAAAGTAAGATAAAATCCTTCACTCTTTATAAACCATAATTAATTATGAAAAAAGCATTTTTACTTCTTCTGTTTGTTGCAACGAACATTGGATGCATAGCTCAGGAATCAACGAAATCGGAAGTATATACCTTGGTTACATATAACGTAGAGAACCTGTTTGACGCTGATGGAGCAGCTATCTATGACGATTATAACACCACTGACAAAGATGGAAATCCTCTGTACACCAAAGAAGATGTACTTACAAAAATTGAACATGCAGTTCGGGTACTGAAAGAATATAATGAAGGGAAGGGTCCTGATATTGCAGTAATCGTAGAGTTGGAAAGTGATTATACGCCAAATAAGGGAAACTCTAAATGGATGGATACGGGTGATTTTCTAGCTCAGTATAGTTCTACAACTTTGAGGAATATGTTAGGTAAGGAGTTCAATGAAGAAGTAGCAGATTTACCTTCTGATCTTTTGTTATTAAAAGGAATGGTTGATGCAGGAATGTGGAATTATCATGTTGAAGTTGGATACAGTCCTAAAGATAAAAAAGGATTACCAACTACCGTTCAGAAAACAGCGGTATTTTCAAGATTTCAAATCTTGAGAGAAAAAACTAAGATTCATCCGCTTGAACGCGCACGACCTATTCTTGAAACTTGGATAGATATAAAAGGTAATGAATTAGCAGTATTTGCCAATCATTGGAAATCTGGGGCAAGTAGCTGGGAAATGGAACAAATTCGTTTACAAAATGCACAAGTTCTTCGAAGTAGATTAGATGAGTTGATAAAAGAAAATCCTTATGTAGATTTTGTGTTAGCCGGAGATTTTAATTCAGATTACAATCAAAAAGTACGTTACGATTTCAAGAAAACTGCGATTAACGATGTGTTGAAATCAACCGGTGATGAAGCTGGGATTTCAGAAAATGGAACCACAGAAGTTTTTAATCTTTGGTATGATTACCCCATCGAAAAAAGGGGATCTGATACTTATAGAGGTTATTGGGGAACATTAATGCAAATTATGGTTTCTCCCGGAATGTATGATGCAAGAGGTGCGTATTATGTTGATAATTCATTTGAAGTAGGTGATTTTGGATTCAATACCTTTGCTTCATCAGGAGAACCCAAAAGATGGAGCTCAACCTTTTCAGGAAGTGGATTTTCTGATCATTTGCCCGTAAGTATGAAGTTTACATCTAGCAAAATTGTCACCGCAAATAAAAATAAAGTTGGAAATACATCAGCAATAAGCGTTTCAAAAAATGACGATGAATACTGGAAGCCAATTCCTGTTGAGTATCACATTCCATCAGAATTTTTAACAGAAACAGAATTTGGTGCTTCTGATCCAACTAAAAATCCTGACTTCTACGACGAATACTTTTATCTGGCTGCAACAGTTACTCACAAATACGATTTTGTTGTAAACGGAAGAACATACGATGTGTACACACCTTCATTTAAGCTTGCTGACGTACTTAGTGATATTAAAGGCACCAATAAAGAAATTAAGTTCTATGGACGTTTTTCTCAGTATAGAGGAAATTGGCAGTTTATTGTTGAAAGTCCGGAGTTTTTAATCATAAAATGATTCTCGCTTACGAAACATCTACAAATATTTGCTCGGTAGCTTTTCAGATTAAGAGTGCTCAGGTATTTGAGAAACGAATTCAGGGAAGAAGTGTGCATTCTGATAATATGTTTTTGTTTACTCAGCAGCTTATGGAAGAACATAATTTTGAAATTACTGATCTAAATGCGGTGTTAGTGAGTAATGGTCCTGGTTCATATACCGGATTGAGAATTGCGGCGAGTGGCATTAAAGGATTACTATTTGGTACTGATATAGATCTTTTTGCAGTAAATACGTTAGCATCGTTTGCAATGGCAGCTAAAAACAAAGCTGTAAATACCATTCATTCAATTATTGACGCCAGAAGAACACACGTGTATCATCAGTCATTTACATTTGATCAGGAGTTATCAGAGTTGACTAAAGCTAAAGTAATGGAGCTGTCTGAACTCGAAGGTTTGATAAAACCAAGAGATTGTGTAGTAGGCTCAGGAATCAATAGAATTAGTAGTGAAGCTTTAAATAAAGTGAAAATATTTGACGATGCCACGATCTCAGCTACCACTTTGATTGATTTATTTGAATCAAAAAACAGCGAAAAATTCTGTATCAAAACTAAAGCTGAAGACTTAAATTCGAATTATATAAGCAGCAGTCAGGTTACTAATTCATACAGGTAATCCGATTCTTATTTAAGCTAAAGAATGGTTATTTTGCTGAACCAAAAAAAAATCAAAGACAAACTATGAGTTGGTTTAAAAGAAAAGACATTAACATTCAAACTGAGACCAAAAAAGAGATGCCGGAAGGTGTTTGGGTTAAAGTTCCAACTACGGGCGAAACGATTCATCGCAGAGAGTTAGAAGAAAATCTATGGGTTGATCCGCTAAGTGGATATCACTTTAGAATTGGCAGCAAGCAGTATTTCTCAATTATTTTTGATGATGATAAGTTCGAAGAACTTGGGCAGAATATCATGCCAACTGATCCTTTGGAATTTTCTGATCGTAAGAAATACTCAGATCGCCTCGAAGAATCTCAAAAGAAATCAGGTTTGACTGACGCAACACGAGTTGGTGTTGGTAAAATGAATGGAATTGATCTTGTAGTGGGTTGCATGGATTTCAGTTTTATTGGTGGAAGTATGGGATCAGTTGTTGGAGAGAGACTCGGTATCGCTATTGATTATGCCAGAGAAAATAAGGTTCCATTGATCATCATCTCTCAAACAGGTGGTGCCAGAATGATGGAGAGTGTTCTTAGTTTGATGCAAATGGCTAAGACTTCAGCAAAACTTGCTCTGCTTGAGGAAGAAGGAGTTCCATATATTTCTTATCTCACAGATCCTACAACAGGAGGAGTTACGGCTAGTTTCGCGATGTTAGGTGATTTCAATGTTGCTGAACCGGGCGCATTGATTGCCTTTGCCGGTCCTAGAGTTGTACGCCAAACTATTGGGCGTGATCTTCCTCAAGGATTCCAGACAGCAGAATATTTATTAGAGCATGGCTTTCTGGATTTCATCGTTTCAAGAAATAAAATGAAGGCTAAACTCACCAAGCTGTTGAAGTTAGTTCTTCATAAAAAGTAGTTTCGGGATTCTCGCCACTCAAAAACACCTATAAATTCAAAGTTATTAGTTATTGGTTATTTGTCGAAATCATTCCAATAACTAATAACAAATAACTACAGAATGAGATTCGCAGATTACGCAAAAATTTATGTCACCGCAGGAAAAGGTGGCAATGGCTCCGCTCATATGAGAAGAGAAAAATATGTACCAAAAGGTGGACCTGATGGGGGAGATGGTGGAAAAGGCGGAAGCATTATTCTGAAAGGAAACGCTCAATTAAATACTATTCTTGATCTCCGGTATAAAAAATACATCAAAGCTAAACCTGGCGAAAATGGTAGTAGCAGCCGTTCTTCAGGAAAAGATGGTGAATCTATCGTTCTGAATGTCCCGCTTGGCACGGTAGCTTTTGATGCCGACACTCGTGAGAGAATTGGTGAAATTACCGAAGACGAAGAAATAATTGTAATAGCCAAGGGTGGCCGTGGTGGACTTGGAAATTGGCATTTTAAAAGTTCGGTAAATCAAACTCCACAGTACGCTCAGGATGGAGAAGTTGGAGAGGAACGTGTAGTTGAGCTAGAGCTTAAACTAATTGCGGATGTTGGCCTTGTAGGATTTCCAAATGCGGGAAAAAGCACGTTGTTATCGGCGCTTTCGCATGCAAAACCAAAGATTGCAGATTATCCGTTTACGACACTAGAGCCAAATCTTGGAGTGGTTAAATTCTCCGATTACAGAAGTTTTGTAATGGCTGATATTCCCGGAATTATTGAAGAAGCGCATCAGGGTAAAGGTTTAGGAATTCAGTTTTTACGCCATATTGAAAGAAACAGCATTTTACTGTTTATGGTGAGCTCTGAGTCAGACATCAAATATGAGTATAATGCGTTGCTGAACGAACTAAAAGCCTATCGAAAAGATCTTCTTGATAAGCCCCGAGTGCTAGCTATAACCAAGATGGATTTAAAACAAGGTTTTAAGTTGAAAAAAAAACTTCACTTTGATGATGAAATTCCCGTAATTCCAATCTCGTCTGCGACCGGTTACGGAGTAGATGAATTAAGAGAAGCCCTTTGGGAAAAACTCCACCATGCAAAACAACTTGATTCTTAGAAATTTAATAGCGCTCACTCTTATTCCCGGCTTGGGAAGCAAGCGGGTTAAGCATTTAGTGCAGGAATGTGAGAATCTTCAAAATCTCTTTTCATTTAGTAAAACGCAGCTAAGAAGTTTTGAAGGAATAGGGGAAGCTTCAACTCTTTCTATTCTTTCGTTTAAAGATTGGGAACTTGTCGATGAGGTGATCGAACAAACCAATAAAATTGGTGCTCAGATTATAACAATAGCTGATCCTGAATATCCCCGTCTCTTGAAAGAGATCTATGATCCACCCATTCTGTTTTGGCTTCGAGGAAATCCTGAAGCATTATCTAAACCCGGCGTTGCCGTTGTAGGAACGCGAAATGCATCTACCTACGGAAAGAAACAAGCAGAGAAGTTGAGTACAAAACTAGCGGAAGAAGGGTTATGCATATTCAGCGGATTAGCTTACGGAATTGATACAATAGGCCATCAAGCGGCACTTAAAGTTGGGGCATCTACCGTTGCAGTTTTAGGATCAGGTATTGATAATTTATATCCAAAGAGTAATGCTGATGTGGCTAATCATATTGTAAAATCCGGCGGAGCAGTTATTTCTGAATTCCCTCCCGGTGCAATGCCCGATAAAGGAAATTTCCCGCTTCGGAATCGTGTAGTAAGTGGATTAAGTTTAGGAGTTGTTGTGATAGAATCGGGGATTAAAGGAGGAAGCATGATAACCGCCGAATTAGCTCTTGATCAAAACAGAGAAGTGTTTGCTGTTCCACATCCTTTAGATAATCCATCGGGTACAGGGTGTAATTATCTCATCAAAAAAGGTGCGGCTAAGTTAGTTCAGGTTGTAGAAGATATTTTGGTAGAGCTACCGATTAATTTCAGTGGTGAATCTGATAGTATTGCTATTGAAGAACCCAAAACACAGGGCTGGAGAGAATACGATCTGGATGAGCTCAGTAAGCGTATTTGTGAAGAACTTGAAAAGAAATCTTTTCAGATTGATGATTTAGCCGATGAACTAAATGCCAATACAAGCCAACTTCTCGTAGCTCTACTTCAGCTAGAAATGCAGGATTTGGTTACCCAAAAAGCAGGGAAGAACTTTGAGCTGCGATGATTAAATTTTGAAATGTATAGATTGGATATTCTTTGTTGGATGTTCTCTACCTTCTACTGGCATTCGCAATCTCTTCAAAATCAACGTTTTTGTATTCGAATACAGTTTTTCCGAAAAGCTGATTGCTATGTTTATCTCTCCAATCTTTGTGTAAAGCAAGATCACTACCTGGTGGAGGGTTTACGAAGAATTTCACCGTATATAAATCGTCCCTTTTTCCCGGAAGTTTGATATTTCGAGCGTAGTGAAAATTGTCAATCAGATTTATGTGAGGTACAATCTGAATATTTTTAAGAGTCTCTCCGGTACGTTCGTTAATTACTTCAGCCGTTATCTTTAAATAAGCAACAAAACCACCTCTAGGAGTTCCTTTAGGCACTGCTATACTTTCATCTGAAGCCCAATTAACTCTAGCTTCTAAATGGACATCTGTTTTGGATTCAGCAAGATGTAGATTCTTTGGGGTCACATCATCTTTGATCGCCCCTTCAAAAATTACCCGAATTCCGGGTTTAACAAGTTCACTTCCAATAATAAGTTCCTGAGCACTTGCAGTAGTTGAAATAGAAAGGAATAGAAGAAATAAAAATAGATGTCTCATTGATGAAATAGGATTTAATTTCATCAAAGATAAGACTATTAAGAATTAATCTAAATAAAGAATTAAAAATTATTCAGATAATTCTACCATAATCTGATCGATCTTTTCAATCAGTTTATTAGCCACAAAATCATATTCATGTGTAGTGGCGATGGTATCGTTTACGCTACAATAAAATTTAATCTTCGGTTCTGTTCCTGATGGACGGGCAGAAATGATAGCGCCTTCTTCAGTAATAAACTGAAGCACATTAGAGGTACGAAGATCGATTTCAGAGACTTCACCGCTCTCGATGTTAGTTTCTTTTTGAGATTGATAATCTTTTATAGTGACTACTTTAGAACCACCAAGTTCTTGAGGTGGATTAACTCGGAAGTTTTTCATCATTTGTTGAATCTCTTCTGCACCAGACTTCCCTTTTTTAGTAACTGAAATAAGTTTCTCCTGATAGATCCCAAAATCTACATACATTTCTAACAAAGCTTCATACAAACTGCTACCGTTATCTTTGTAATAAGCAGCCATTTCAGCAATAATTACGGCAGATACAATGGCATCTTTATCCCTTACGTGCTCACCAATTAAATAACCATAGCTTTCTTCACCTCCGGCGATAAACTCTTTCTTTCCTTCGAGCTTAGTCATTAGTTCGCCAATGTATTTGAATCCGGTTAGCGTATTAAAACACTCAACATCAAAAGATTCAGCAATTCGATCTAACAAATAAGAAGTTACAACGGTTTTAACGATATACTGATTACCGTTTAGCTTGTTAGCGTTTTCCCAAGCAGTAAGCATGTAGTTAATAATAAGAGAACCGGTTTGATTTCCATTCAAAAGGATCCATTCATTAGACGTATTTTTAACAGCAATTCCAATTCTGTCTGCATCGGGATCCGTTGCCATAACCAGTTCAGCATCAATTTCCTTGGCCTTGTCGAGCGCCATTGCTAACGCATCTTGCTCTTCAGGATTTGGATAAATAACCGTTGGGAAATTTCCATCCACAACCATTTGTTCTTCAACCAATGTTACATTCTCGAACCCATACATTTTTAAAGCAGGTGGAACCAAAATGCTGGCAGTTCCATGAATAGGAGAGAAGACGATCTTGAGATCTTTCTGATTTTGAATAGCCTCCTGAGATACAGATAATTTTTTAAGCTCTTCCAGAAATTTATTGTCAATATCTTTACCAATTTTTTCGATTAGCTCTTCATTTCCTTCAAAATTTACATCATCAACAGAAGCAATTTTCTGAACTTCTTCCATCACAGCTTTGTCATACGGAGAAACCAATTGTCCGCCATCAACTCCATAAGCTTTAAAACCGTTATATTCTTTTGGATTATGAGAAGCCGTTAAAACTACACCGCCCTGACAACCAAGTTCACGAACAGCAAAAGATAATTCCGGAGTAGGGCGGAGACCCTCGAAGAAATAAACTTTGATACCGTTGGCTGAAAAGACATCGGCAACCACTTTGGCTAGCGTATCTGAGTTGTTTCTGCAATCATGAGCGATAGCAACTTTGAGTTGTTGCTTAGGATAAGTCTTTTTAAGAAAATTACTAAAACCTTGAGTAGCAACGCCAAAAGTATATTTATTAACTCGATTTGAGCCAACTCCCATAATTCCGCGCAAACCGCCGGTTCCGAATTCCAAATCTTTGTAGAAGGCATCCGTCAGCTCTTCAAACTTTTCGTCATCTAAGAGAGATTGAATTTCGTTTTTGGTTTCATCGTCATAACTACCACTTAGCCATTGGTCGATCTTACTTTTAACAGAAGCTTCTAATTGTTGCATTGCCCGTATTTGAGTTTTGAATTAACTGGTAGAAAATATAAATAATATGATTCTTAAACTTTAAAACCTCAGCTCGATATAAGATTTCTACATTAAACAAAGGAAAATTCTCCTCTGCCAGAGGCTACCGTGTACCCACATCTTCTATCCGGAAAATAACGTAACTGGAACAAGCCCTTATTTACCCAGATAATTTACTGTAGAAGAATATCGCCAATGTTCAGGCTCATCAACAAAACCGGCTTTAAACTAAACTCCAACAAATTACGCACGCATCAGTAACTATCTGTTTCATCAGCCTTATCAGTGTTCCAAAAAACAGAACGCAGCTAACACAGATCTGGCGGATTGAATAAGAGTTTTCCCTCCTGCTACAGTCTGCCTGCCGGTCAGAGACGAGCTATAAAGAAAAAAAACGGTACGGAGTTAGGGAGGTTATGCCGCTCTGATCGGAGATCCCAAATTTGCCTATGTAATCAGGGTTAACATTTTGCAGACTTATTGTTTCTCTAATGAGGCAAATTTACGCATATTTGTGGGTACACGGTAGCTGCCAGAGGGGATGATTTTGCCGAGTTTTTTCTCGGTAAAATCCGGGGTGTCTGAACGAAGTCATTCCGGGGTCTGTCCGCCGTACAAGCCTGTGTGCCGAAAATCACTGCATCTACTTTGGCAGGCCTGCCTGCAAGAATTAATTCCCTTCCTTAAATCTGCCATTAATTAAAATTGCTTCGCCAAAACCGAGTTGTTCTAATCTGTCCATTTGTGTTTTAGCATCCCCAACTACTAAATAAATCATTCTGTTTGGATTAGCATATTTGCGGGCTAACTCTGCGATGTCTTCTTTGGTGATATTTTTTACGATCTGTTCACGCTCTTTTACGTAATCCGCATTCCAACCATAATCACTGATGTTATCCAGCATATTTAACTTGGCTCCAAGAGTTTCAAAACTTCGGGCGTTGCTTTTTAACAAGAAGCTTTTGGTCGTTTCAAGATCTTTATCAGAAAAAGTTGTGGGATAATTCTCCAGAATTTCTTTTACCAAAGCCGCTGATTCATAAGTCACGTTTGTTCTAACTCCACTACTTATGGTGAAAGGACCGGCTATATTTGAACCCGAGAAACCAGATCCAATTCCGTAGGTGTAACCTTTGCCTTCACGAAGTTCCTGAGTAAATCGTGATGCGAAACCACCGCCACCAAGTATATAATTCATCACCGTAGCCGGGTAATAATCTTCATCTGTTTCGGGCATTGCTAAATATCCAAACCGAATTACAGATTGTTTTGCATTTGGTACATCATAAAAATAAACGGTTGACTCTTCAGGCTGTTCGGGTGTTTCAAATTCAGGAATATCTACAGATTTAGCTTCCCATTTACTTTCTAATTCTGCCAATGAACTCATCACTTCACTTTTACTAATTGATCCTACGATCATGAAATCAGCAACAGAAGGGGAGATGTACGCATTGTAATAATCTTTCAGATCCTGAAGAGTGATGGACTCAACACTCGATGTAGTACCGATAGAATTAAACGAAAGAATATGATTTTCGCCGTACAGTAATTTATTGTAAGCATTGGTTGCAATACTATTTGGGTTAGCACTTTGTTGAGCAATTTGACTCAAAGTACTTTGCTTGGCAAGATCAAATTCAGTTTCATCCCAACGAGGTTCAAGTAGGATTTCCTCAACTAGATTTACCGTCTTTTGATAGTTCTTTGCAAGTGTATTTCCAGAAATGGTAACTGTTTGTCTGCCCGCATTCACATTAATGGTAGCGCCTAATTCATCAATGGCTTCTTCTAATTCTTCGGGAGTTTTGTTAGCAGTTCCGCGAGTCATTAAGTCTGCCATTAAATTTGAGACTCCTGTTTTCGAAGTATTCTCAAGAAGTAATCCACCTTCAATTTCAATTGTAAATTGAACTAGTGGCAATTCATTATTTTCAATTCCGAATACTTGCATTCCATTTTCTAAAGAGCTTTCCCATACATTTGGAACCTTCACATCAGGATTATCTCCATAAGGAGGCTCAACGGTTCTGTCAAAACTTGATGCAGTACGTTCGTATTCAGTTTCTTCAGGTAATTCGAATTCCTCGTTTTCTTTTCCCTGAACAATTTGTTCTTCTTCTACATTTGCAAGATTGGAGTTTTCAAGTGCCAGCTCTTTTTGTCCTTGAGGGACAAAACTTGTAGCAATAAATTTCTCATCTTTAAAATATTCTCTATAAACACGCATTACGTCATCTATAGTAACTGCTAATGTCTTCTGAATATCTTCGTTGATATAGCCGGGGTCACCTGCAAATATATTGTACTGAGCTAATTGGAAAGCTTTGCCAAGTACGCTTGAAAGCCCGTTATAAAATTGAGTTTCAATTCCTGCTTTAATGCGATCTAAGTCTGATTCAGTAAATCCATCTGTTTCAAATTTGATAAAAGCTTTTTCAATGGCGGCAGAAACTTTATCGAGATCTGTTCCTGGGTAAGCCCTGACTAAAAGTGTAGTTTCTCCGGCAATTTCAGCATTTTGGCTAAACATGAAAACGTTGGAAGTTAATTGCTCTTCTTCAATCAGCACTTTATTAAATGGAGCTTTTTTACCGTTCGTTAAAAGCTGAGTTAATATATCAAGGGCATACATATCAGGATGGTACTGCTCCACAGTTGGCCACACCATTCTTAATTCAGGAAGGCGCGCAAAATTATCTTCGTAATAAAGTTTTTTGGTTTCTTCTACCTCAACCGGTGAATTCGGAAGGGGAGTAATTTTTTCGCCACGAGGAATTTCAGAAAAATATTTTTCAACCCACTTTTTTGCTTGTTCAGAGTCAAAATCTCCGGCAATAACTAAAGTCGCATTATTGGGTACATACCATTTACGGTAGAATTCTTTTACATCCGCTAAGGTTGCATTCTGAAGATCCTCCAAAGAGCCAATTACCTGATGATTGTATGGATGTCCTTTCGGATAAAGATTTTTCCCAATCACATAACTGGCATGCCCATAAGGCGCATTATCCACACCTTGACGTTTTTCATTTTTAACAACTTGTTTCTCTTTAGCTACAACAGCTTCTGTAACTGTGTTGATGAAGAACCCCAATTTATCCGCTTCAGCCCAGATCATTTTTTCGAGGGCATCATTCGGAACTGTTTGAAAGTAATTGGTACGATCTCTGCTTGTAGAACCGTTTGCTCCTGAGCCACCAATTCGGCTACTCATTTTATCGAGACCGCCTTTACCAAGGTTCTCTGATTCAAGAAAAAGTAGATGTTCAAACAAATGAGCAAAACCTGTTTTTCCTTCCACTTCACGAGCAGAACCAACATGAAATGTTAGGGCAACGGCAGTTACGGGATCCGAATCATCTTTATGGAATATGACTTCTAAACCGTTATCAAGAGTAAATTTCTCATAATTAACGGAGAATTCATTTTCATTTGAAGAGCACGAGCTTAACATGATTCCGGTGAAAGCGAATAGGAATAGAGATCTGAATAGTAATTTCATTCTGTGATATGTGTTAGGAATTGTTCGTCCGAATATAGGACGAGATAAACTCAGAAAATGTTAAAGAAATTTTTGAATTTTTGCATGAGCTTGTTTTGTGACTTGCTAAGTCACTCAGATCCGCCAGCTGGCGGAGAGGAGTCTGCCTAAACTAGAATATGCTAAGAAAGAAGTTGTGCAGATCCTTCTCCGCCAACTGGCGGATCTGGATGACTCGTTGTTCGTGGGTTTGAGCAGGTAAAGTCACTCCGATCCGCTAGTTAGCGGAGAGGAGTCTGCCCAAACTAGAATATGCTAAGAAAGAAGTTGTGCAGATCCATCGCTTCGCTCTGGATGACTCTTTGATTTAAGATCACTGTTTATTATCGTTAATCATGGACTTCGCAGTATACATAACTACTAATCCTAATCGAAAGGTTTTATACACCGGAACGACTAATGCTCTATCAAGAAGAGTTGTTGAGCACTACTTAGAAAAAGGGAAACCGGAAACTTTTGCAGGAAAAAACTATTGTTACAATTTGGTGTACTATGATGTTTTTCCAACAATGATGGAAGCTATTGTCGCAGAAAAACGCATCAAAGGAAAATCAAGGAAATGGAAAGAGGCACTAATTTCTGAATTTAATCCTGAATGGAAGTTTTTGAACAAAGAAGTAGTAGGGGAGTGGCCTCCAAGAAAGATTTTAGAAGATCCATATTTCCAGAAATATCTGGAAAAAAAGTAAGTCACTCAGAGGGATAGCGAAGAGTTTGCAAAAATAAAGTGCTTACCTAAATTCGCATTGTGCAGATCCATCGCTCCACTCTGGATGACTTTAAGAAGATGAAGCTTTGGTTTGATTCTGATGAACCGAAAGAGAACGATCATTTCTAATGATCTGATATCCGGCAAAGATCAAAAGTATCCCAAGTAATTCAGTTATATAAAGAACATAAGTATGTCCAAATTTTGTAGCAGTTCCACCAATTCCCGGAAGAATTCCGCCGATTGCTATCAAAACATTTCCCCAAAAACGTCCTTTAAATTCGTGATTTCCAAAGTATTTAAAAGCAGAATAAAAAGCTCCACCTACTAAAAATATAACAGCATAAATATTAATAAACGGGGTAATCAATCTTATAAAGCTCCATTCTAACACATTCCCATTTAATTTTTCACCAACTTTACTAGCATCTAATGGAGAAAGAATAGTTAAAATGCCGGAGACAATTAATACAACCACCAGTACTGAGGTCATTATATTGGCTGTTTTTCTTTTCATAAGCAGATAAATGGTTCCTTGAGCCAGCGGAACTCCGCCAAGAAAAGCACCTGCAATGTACCAGGCTTTAAATATGAAGGGAGACCAGCCGTAAATTGTGTGTAAGCTTTCTACAAATGTACCAATACCATAAAAAACAACTCCGATTGTCCACCATAAGAGATATAAAGCATCCGGTTTTTGTCTCCAATGCCTATAAATAATCGTAAAGAAGTAAATAGAAAAAAGAGTAGTAATTATTGGGATGTAAGCTACAGCCGGCATTTCATATTATTTAGATTCTGCAAAAGTTTCAATAAAAGGTTTAAATATGAAGAGAATATGAAGATTAATAAATTAAGAATTTAAAATTAAAAATGTAGAATTGGCTCGAACTAATTCTGCATTTTTAATCCTTAATTTTGAATTTTTAATAAGCAAGCCATTTCAGTTTAAAGTGCATTTCTATGAAAGTTTCTATTTGTGTAATTTAGGCCGAAAAAGGATTGCCTCTCTTTACTTATCTCCCTATCTTTACCAGCCTTTGCAGGAGTGCAAATTTACAATCACTCATACTATCAAAAATTTTAATAAAATCGCGATTCAGCACATGAATAAAGGAACTATTGCACAGGTAATCGGACCTGTTGTCGACGTTGACTTTACAGATGGTGAAACACCAGCCATCCTAAATGCCCTAACCATTAAAAATCCAGTTGACGGATCTTCTCTTTTTCTAGAGGTTGCACAACATTTAGGTGAAGATCGTGTGCGTACTATCGCCATGGATTCTACCGATGGTTTGGTAAGAGGAATGGAAGTAGTAGATACCGGTAAAAATATTTCAATGCCTGTAGGTGAAGACATCCGTGGACGTTTATTCAATGTGGTAGGCGAAGCGATTGATGGTATTCCTGCTCCTGAAGGGAAACGACATTATCCAATTCACAGACAAGCACCGGCTTTTGATCAATTAGCTACTTCAGCAGAAATGTTGGAAACGGGAATTAAAGTAGTTGATCTTCTTTGTCCATATGCAAAAGGTGGAAAAATTGGTTTATTCGGTGGTGCCGGTGTAGGCAAAACGGTATTAATCCAGGAACTAATCAATAATATTGCAAAGCAACATGGTGGTTTATCCGTGTTTGCAGGTGTTGGTGAAAGAACGCGTGAAGGAAATGACCTTCTTCGTGAATTTATTGAATCCGGAGTAATTAACTACGGTGACGAATTTAAAGAATCAATGGAAGCCGGAAAGTGGGATCTTTCAAAAGTTGATGAAGAGAAATTAAAAGAATCTCAAGCAACGTTAGTGTTTGGTCAAATGAATGAGCCTCCCGGAGCACGTGCTCGTGTAGCTCTTTCCGGATTAACCGTTGCTGAATATTTTCGTGATGAAGTATCTCGTGATATTCTATTGTTTATTGATAACATTTTCCGATTTACTCAGGCTGGTTCTGAAGTATCAGCACTTCTTGGCCGTATGCCATCTGCGGTAGGTTATCAACCAACGCTGGCAACTGAAATGGGTGCTATGCAGGAACGCATTACTTCAACCAAGAAAGGTTCTATTACATCTATTCAGGCTGTTTATGTGCCTGCGGATGATTTGACTGATCCTGCTCCGGCAACAACATTTACTCACTTGGATGCAACTACTAACCTGAACAGAGCATTGACTCAGATTGGTATTTATCCTGCGGTAGATCCATTGGATTCTACTTCAAGAATTGTTGATCCTAAAGTTGTTGGTGATGAGCATTACGATACAGCACGTAAAGCAACTGTACTTCTTCAAGGCTACAAAGATCTTCAGGATATCATTGCGATTCTTGGAATGGATGAGCTTTCTGACGAAGATAAATTGACAGTAAGCCGTGCAAGACGTGTTCAGCGTTTCTTCTCACAGCCATTTTTCGTAGCTGAGCAGTTTACCGGTTCTTCTGGAAAGTATGTGAAGATTGAAGACACTGTTAAAGGTGTGAAGATGATTATTGAAGGGGAACTTGATCACTTACCGGAAGGAGCATTCTACATGGTTGGTGACATCAACGAAGCCATTGAAAAAGGCGAGAAAATGCTCGCAGAATCAGAAGAGGCTTAATTATAAAGTATGAATACTTTTAAAGCGCAGATCTTAACGCCTGAAGGTTCTTTATTTGAAGGCGATGTTACCGGTGTTCAAATGCCCGGAACTCAAGGAAGTTTTGAAGTTAAAGCAAATCACGCTCCTATTGTTTCTACATTAGAAAAAGGAGATGTGTTAGTTCGTAAGCCAGATGGTGAAACGAATTATAAGATCTCAGGTGGTTTTGTTGAAGTAGCAAGAAATAAACTTACGTTACTTGCTGAATCTGCTGCTAAAAAATAACCATCTGCGAGGAACGAAGCAGTCTCACTATTATTGGAGATTACTTCAATTTCTTCAAACTGAATTCAAAAGCCGATTTAGGAAACTTAATCGGCTTTTTTTGTTTGATATTTTTGATGTATAATCAATCAAAAATATTTTATGAATAAAAAAATTCTCATCCTGATTACTGCTGTAGCTTCACTAGGTGGATTACTCTTTGGATATGATACTGGTGTAATTAATGGTAGCCAGTTTTACTTTAGTAAATTTTTTGAGCTCAGTGCATTTATGAAAGGCTGGGCAGTGAGCAGCGCTCTAGTAGGTTCTTTTGCAGGGGCTTTGATAGCCGGACCGCTTAGCAAACATCTTGGAAGAAAAACGTCTCTTATTATTTCAGCCATACTGTTTACGTTTTCGGCTTGGGGATCAGGGTTACCGTCTTTTTTGCCACAAGAAGTGGAAGTACTAATTTTTTTTAGAATTCTAGGAGGATTAGGTATTGGTATTGCTTCTATGTGTGCCCCTATGTATATCGCAGAAGTTTCACCTGCATCTAGAAGAGGCAATTTAGTTACCTACTACCAGGTTGCAATCGTAACAGGATTCTTTATAGTATTTTTAGCGACATACTTTATTGGTAGTTCAATGTCAGAAGCAGAAAATCTTGAATACGGATGGAGAATGATGTTCTGGTCTGAGCTTATTCCTTCTATTTTATTTTTTGGGCTACTGTTTTTTGTGCCAAATAGTCCAAGATGGCTTATGATTCAAAATAGAGACGACAAAGCATTAATAGTACTTCAAAGAATTCATGGCTTAGAGTTAGCAAAGAAAGAATTTGATGAGATTGTACACTCAATTAAAAAAGACAGAAACAAGGTTACAAAATCAGTATTGAGTAAAACAATTTTGCCCATAGTCATTATCGGTAGTGTACTTTCAATATTACAGCAAACAACAGGTATAAATGCTGTTCTATATTATGGTGCCGATATCTTTGAAAAGGCTTTAGGCTTTGGTCAGGAAGATGTTCTGGCACAGCAAATTCTATTAGCGGGAATTAACTTTATTTGTACGTTTATAGCAATGTATAGTGTGGATAAATTAGGACGTAAACCACTTATTATTTATGGCTCTTTTGGAATGTTAACGGGATTTTTAATGCTGGGTATTACCTTAAAAATAGGATACGTGGGCATCATTTCGTTAATAGGCGTGTTGGTATTTATAGGTTCATTTTCACTTTCAATGGGCCCGGTTACTTGGGTGTTGTTATCAGAAATGTTTCCAAATAATGTAAGAAGTGTGGCACTTTCTATTGCTGTAGCTGCACAGTGGGCTGCAAATTATGCGGTATCACAATCCTTTCCGGTAGTAGCAGAGAGTAGCTTAAACACAGATCCGTTTTGGAATAACTCACTTCCATATTTCCTGTTCTCAGGGTTCATTATTATTCTAATACTATTTACAATCAAGTATATTCCTGAAACGAAAGGGAAGTCTTTAGAAGAACTTGAAACTATGTGGGAAGAAAAATACGGGTAAAACAGTAGTTATTTTTTAAAGCCGATTTAGGAATCTAGATCGACTTTTACTGAGACCACAATAAACTATAAATCTATTTGCCTTGTAAAAGATTGATAGTAACAGTTGCATAATCCGTATCAGGAAATTTCCTGCAAAGCTTTTTGTTAACTACTAAACCCGCTTCCTTAATAATTTTATTGAATACATCTACTTCTACAATATACTGATCGGAGTATCCATGAGTAGCATCGTAAGCAGTAGCTGCTGTCGCCCCAAGGTTTTTTGCTGTAATCTGAGGTGGAACCGTATGAAGTTCAATAACCAACAGACCAAACTTTTTTATATATAGTTCCCATTTTTGAAAATGTTCAAGTAAGGAATCTTCGATGGTATTATTGCTAATTCGCTTTCCTCGATATGCAAAAGCTCCCGTTGAGTTACTAACTCTATGTTCAGTGCTGATGGAAGGTTCTTCGAAGACTCTATTATGGTCGAGAAATGTTCTTACATTCAAAAGATCTTTTAGATCAACATCATAATTTTCAATCAATTCTTTTGCTAGAAGATCCGGTTTCCCTATATCTCCCCAAATTACTTTAGCCCAAATATCTGCTTGAATGAGATTGGCTTTCGTGATCTTTAGAGCAGTTTCGTTGTAATCTGAGCCAACAAGGATCAGTGGATGTTCATCAAGCATTTTTCCACGCAATGTGTGTTTTTCGATTACATCAAATAAATGCTGCATAAATGCGCCATTACCGCAGCCCATATCTAACACTCCTTTAGGTTGCTCTGTAATAGGTTGGTTAAAGATCTCAATAATAATTTCATCCACAATCTTGAAATATGCAGAATGTGCGCCACCGCTTCCCCACACATTCATTTTTCTATCAACGTGTTTTTCAGGCTCTCCGGGCTTTGTATCTCTTATTGTTTTTGGATCCCCAAAGATTAATTCCTCAACGTTTCTGAATATTGGTAAATATGAAACTGTTACACCGTAAGCGCTGGCACGTTTCGCAAAAAATAACCCAACATCAGTAAATTGATAAGTTCCATTTTTCTCTTTAAACCATCCTAAATACTTGAGCATATCAAGGATGTTTTTAAATCTTTCAGGCTCTTCGTGAAATTCTTCAGGTCTAAAATTAGCTTCCATAAAATATTTATGAAACATGCCACTCATTCCAAGAAAAACTATAATAGGACCTAAAAGAACTCCTTCTATATGTTTTAAGATCTGTTGTTGAATTTTTTTTTCGAGTAAGTCATCAGCAAAGTTAATTCCATAATTTTCCTGATAGTTTTTAAATGCTTTTCCCATTTTAGATAATGGTATGTCTCCAAAATTCTTTGGGTGTAATCCTTCGTAATAATTAATGAGCTCAACAGCATCTTTGTAAAGGGGGATATACTTACAAGCGATTTCAGTTTTTTTATTTACTGAAAAGTTGATGATGTCTTTTGTATTATCAATACTTTGTTCCAGCCAACCTTGAGATGCAAGTATCCTAAGTGCCACATTCAGATATCCTTCATTGGTTTTAAACTCTTTATTAACATCTGAAAGTGTTGCGGTTTTATTTTCCAGTAAATAGTCTAAAACACCTTTTTGTAAAAGAATCAAAGCTGAGGGTGCGGTTCCGATTCCATCCAAATGTTGGAATATGGTACTCCGATGTACTTTTTGCTCTCTTTTATTCAGCATTATCGTTTGATCTGTTTTCCTAAAAATTCATCAAATGATGATAAAGGAGCGGGACTGTTATAAAATTTGAGCGGTTCCCCAAATTCAAAACCGGCCAAATGGCCAAAATATCTGGCTCTTGCTTCTAATTGTTTAAAATATGTTGGAGTTGAGATATAGGTTTCCGGCTCATTTCCTGCATCACTAACATTAAATTGTGTATTAAAAGCCAGCATTGCCTCTTTCTTTTGCTCCCAAAACTCACTGATATCAAATACAAAGTCCGGTTCAAAAGGGCGATCTTGCATATAGTGAAGGATATGTTTTGGCCGCCATGGATCTAGATCATTAGTCTCAATTTTTCGTAACCCTGAATAAAAAAGTGCATCTAAAACAAGTTGAGTTGACTTTCTGTGATCGGGATGACGATCATGAGGCGCTCCGGTAATACAAATTGTGGGCTTCGTTTTGCGTATTTCTGCGATTATTTCTATTTGATTAGCTCTTGTGTTATCCAGAAAAGAGTCGCCTAAATCTAGATTTGATCTATAGGTGAGGTTCATAATCGAAGTTGCTTTCTCCGTTTCTTTTCGGCGAGTTTCTTTGGTTCCTCTTGTGCCCATTTCTCCTTGCGTAAGGTCGATTACTCCAACTTTTTTTCCTTGATTTGTAAGAGAACAAATGGTACCACCAATATTTAATTCGGCATCATCAGGATGAGCAGCAAATACTAATACATCTAATTTCATGAGTAAAAATTTCGGCTAAAATTACTTTTTAAGTTAATGAAACGAATTCAATTTATGTGCGTACGAACTCAGGAATTATACTAAACAATATTATGAGATTTATAAATAGCTTGGTTGAGGGAGTTAAAATTGCTTTTCGAGCACTAAGTATTAATAAAACCCGATCCTTTCTTACTGCGCTTTGTATAATTATAGGAATAACCATGGTGACTGTAGTAGATGCAGTTACAACAGGGATGGATGAGACTTTTGATAACAGTATGGCTATGCTGGGCACCAACGGTATTTATATTGATAAGAGACCTTGGGATGATGACCAGAAGTGGTGGGAGATTGCAGGGCGAAAAGAAATGAAAATAGATTACGTTGATTTTTTATCTGAGCGAAGCCGCTATGCGAGTAATATTTCAGCGGCTGCAAATATAAATGTGAATATCAGATATAAAGATAAGAATGCAGAACGTGTACAAATGAGTGGTACTACTGCGAATCATCTTGAAGTACAGGGATTGGATATAACTGAAGGCAGAATGTACACGCAAGAAGAAGTTAGAACAGCTGTAAATGTAGTTGTGATTGGCGCTTCATTGAAAGAAGCTCTATTTGAAGAACAAGAAGCATTAGGCAAACAAATAAGAATTGGCGGGCAAAGATTTACAGTAATAGGTGTGCTTGCAAAACAGGGAAGTTTTTTAGGATTGGGTGATGCAGATAATGTGGCTCTTATTCCAATTTATGCTTACAGTGAGATGTACGGTTTGAGAAGAGGAATTCAAATAGGGGTTAAGTTTCCTGATGAGGCGGCTGCTAAAGAAGGCGAGTACGAAATTGAAGGATTAATGAGACAGGCTCGACAATTAGACGCTACAGAGGAAAACGATTTTGCTGTTAATAAACCGGAAGCATTTAAAGAAATATTAGAAGGATTTAAAAACGGACTTTATGCCGTTGGTTTTGGCCTGGTTGCTCTTTCGTTGTTAATAGGCGGTATTGGAGTGATGAATATTATGTTTGTTTCAGTTAGAGAGCGTACCAAAGAAATCGGAATTAGAAAGGCTGTTGGAGCAAAATCATGGGAAATCTTAAGTCAATTTTTGATTGAAGCCATAGTAATAAGTGTAGCCGGTGGAGTGATTGGAGTCGCTCTTGCTTCAGTAGCTACATTTTTTATAGATCAGTGGTTTACAGCCACTATGAATTTTGCAATTATTGCTATCGCATTTCTAATTAGTACAATAGTAGGTCTGGTATTTGGATTTATTCCTGCATATCGTGCCGCTAAATCAGATCCAATTGAATCTCTTAGATTTGAATAATGAATTTTAAAGAAACTTTTACTCAGGCATTTGATTCACTTAAAGTTAATAAAATCCGTTCTTTCTTAACACTTTTGGCTTTGGTAATTGGTGTATTCTCAGTTATTGTTTCAACAACGGCTGTAGCGGTGCTCGATAATTTCTTCACTAATACTATGAGTATTCTTGGGAGCGATGTTATTACTGTTCAAAGAAATCCTGCCGTTCAAATGGGCCCAAGAGATGCAAGTCTTAGAAATAGAAAAGAGATTAAGTTTGAAGATGCAGAAAACTTGGATGAAAGAATGAGAATAGGTGAAGGAATGACACCTGAGACAAGTTTTAGCTTCACCAAAGTCGTTTTCAAAAATGAAGAAACCGAACCTAATGTTAGAATTAGAGGTGGAAACAGTGAATATTTTGAGAATAATGCGTACATCATCGAAGATGGTAGAAATTTCAATGAAGAAGACATTCAATACGCTAGGCAAGTAGCTATTATTGGAAAAGATGTTCAGAACGAAATCTTTAAAACAGAATATCCTTTACAGAAAACCATAAGAATTGATGGAAGACAATATACTGTTATAGGGATTTTAGAAAAAAAGGGGCAGATATTTGGTCAATCATTCGATAATATGGTTGTAATACCTTACACCACAGGTATAAACGCTTATGGTGGAAATAGAGGGATTGGGATTCAACTTCGAGCTCCGGAAATCTCAAAGGTTCAGGAAACTATCGATGAAATAACAGGAATCATGAGGGTAATTAGAAACGTAAACCCTGTTGATGATAATGATTTTGAGATAATAACAAACGACTCATTAACGGGTACATTCAATCAGTTTACCTTTATTTTATACTTTGCCGGTTTTGTAGTAGGTGCTATAACCTTACTTGGAGCAGGCATTGGAGTTATGAATATCATGTTAGTTTCTGTGACAGAGCGCACAAGAGAGATCGGAATTCGAAAAGCAGTCGGAGCAACCAGAAAAGCTATTGTAAATCAATTTCTTATGGAAGCCGTTTTTATTTGTCAAATTGGTGGGTTAATCGGTTTGTTAGCAGGAGTAGCGGCAGGTAACATTATGGCTGTTTTAATTGATACAGAACCGGTAATTCCAATCATGTCGTTATTCATTAGTTTCTTTGGGATGCTGTTTATTGGGTTAATTTTTGGTGTATATCCGGCGTTCAAAGCTTCTAAGCTTGATCCAATTGAAAGTTTACGCTACGAATAACTTTTTGCAAAGGAATGATTTACGCTTCCATTCCATTTTACTATCTTAGGAGAAAAAGGGCATAAGACTTATGAATGATGAACTAGTTAGAAATTTAAGCGATAAGCTTGATCTTGCGTTAGAAAAAGGAAAGCAGTTGATGGAAGACGAAGAAATTCAACAGCGAATTCAAGACGCAAAGAATATAGCGGAAGAAACGGTACGTAAACATCCAATAAAAAGTGTACTCATTGGTTTAACGATTGGATTTTTGATTGGAAAAGCTTTTAGAAGAGATAAAGATTAATTATGGATCAACTTGGACAACGTATTAAACAGGTTTCTAATGAATTTAAAGGATATGTAGAAACCAGAATTGAGCTACTGATATTAAATTTAAGTGATAAAGGTACGTTATGGCTGGGTGACCTAATTCAGCATACCTTTAATTTAGTGATTCTGGGAACAGGTGTTTTATTTGGATTAATAGCTTTAGGATTTTATTTAGGAGAAATTTTAAATAGTACCCCACTAGGATTTGCCATAATAGGCGGAATTCTTTTTTTGATTGCCCTGATTTTGATATTAGCTAAACCAAAGAATATTTCACGCAGGATTCAGGCTCAAATAATGCACGATGTGATTGAAGCATTAGAATCGAAAAAAGAACACGAAGACATTAAATTTCTGGAAGAAAAAAAACGTAAGGAAGATTAAAAATGGCCGGCAATAGAGTATCAGAAATACAAAAGAAGAAAGTAGAGTTAGAAAATGAATTAACTCGAATTCAAGAGGGCATCGATAAATCTATTGATGGAGTTAAAGAAGAAGTTGCAGATAGTCTTGCTCCAAAAAACATAGTTCGAAGATACCCTTTACATGTATTGGGCGCTTCTATTTTGGTTGGCTTTTTAATTGGGAAACCAAAATCAGCCGGTTCATCAAATTCAAGTTCTTTGATAGTATCAGAGATTAAAAAGGCTTTAGCCAAAAAAGGGCTGTCCATGTTAGGAGAAATGATTGAAGGAAAAATAAATTCCCGAGAGAAAGAATGAATTTTATCGTCTAATGTTTTGAGCCATAGTATTTTTGAAAAAAAAATCCTCCGAAAACGAAACTATCTATTCATCAATTCGTGAAAGCGAACCATAACACAAAATGATTATATCAATGAAAAAACTTTTTCTTTTAGCGGTCTTTTTTGGTCTTTTATTAAATTCATCTACGGAGGCACAACAGAAACGAGTAATTACTTTAAACGAAGCTATTCAATTAGCTTTAGAGAATAACTACCAGCTTAAACAAGCGGAAAATAATTTAGATTTAGCTGAGTATCGTATCAAAAGCGAAAAAGCTGATTTCTTACCAAGTCTGACTTCGAGTGCTAATTATTCTACTCAATCAGGGCAGCAGTTTGTTCAGGAAACGCTGTCATTTACTGATGTTACATCCTCTAGTGTACGTGGAGGAGTTAATGCAAATATACCTATTTTTAATGGTTTTAATAATATTTTAACATTACGATCTACAGAGAGAAGCAAATTATCCAGCGAAGAGGATTTAAAGAGAGCTAAAGAGAATATTATATTTGAAACTGCAACTCGGTTCTTAACAGTTTTGTTGAATAAGCAACAATTAGAAGATGCAAAAGAAAGTTTAGAAACTTCTTTAAAGTTATTGGAGCAAACTAAGGCGCAAGTCGAAGTGGGTTCTAGACCCAGTGTTGATTTATACAATCAAGAGGCAACGGTGGCTAATGACGAGTTTACCATAACACAAAGAGAGAATGCTTTGAAATTAGCACGGCTTCAATTAGTGCGCTCTTTACAAATTGATCCTTTACAACAGTATGAATTTGCCGTTCCTGATTTTAACCCTGAAGCTGCTAAGAATTCGGCATTAGCTTCTCAGAGTGTTAATAATTTGGTTGAAGAAGCTTTGATAAACCGCTCTGATATTAGAAGCACTGAATTCAACATTCAGTCGCTGGAATATCAATTAAAGCTAGCAAAAGGAACATTGTTGCCTTCTCTTAGTGCTTCTGCTTCTTTATCATCTAGTTATAGTGACCAAGCTACAATTTTTGTAGGTAGAGACCCTGTTACTAACGAAGCAATTTTTGAAAAAGTTAATTTTTCAGATCAGTTTTTTGATCAACGTGTTAATAAGTCTCTTGGACTATCTTTAAGTCTTCCGATTTTTAATAACTGGAATAGAATGACTCAAATCCAATCAGCACAAGTGAATTTAAAAAATGCTGAGTTAGGCTTGGAAAACACAAAGCTTCAAGTTATTCAGGAAATTACTCAAGCTTTAAATGATTACAGTTCCTATTCATCACAGCTAAAAGCGGCTGAAAAATCTTTAATCGCTTCAGAGAAAGCTTTTGAAACACAACAGGAACGCTATAATGTTGGAGCAAGTACACTCATTGAATTAAGTCAGGCTCAAACACAATATTTTAATGCACAGTCATCAAAAACGAGCGCATTGTACAATCTCATTTTTCAGGAAAAGCTGCTAGACTATTATGTAGGTAAGCTTACCGGTGAGGACATTAGTTTTAATTAAGAGACAAGAAAGAACACAACGAGGTTAGTAAAATGGCGAAGAAGAAATCATCGACAGGGAGAATACTGCTTTTTTTTGGAGTATTTTTAATTGTACTAGTTGCAGCAGGTTTAGGACTAAGAGCTGTTGGGATAATTGGAGGAGCTGATGAAGGGACAAAAGTTGAAACTACAGAAGCTAAACTGAAAACTATAACGCAATTGGTTTCAGCTTCGGGTAAAATTCAGCCTGAAGTGGAAGTAGTTATAAGACCGGATGTTTCAGGCGAGATAATTGAATTAGCAGTTAATGAAGGTGATTTTGTTCGTAAAGGAGATCTTTTAGTTCGATTAAAGCCTGATATTTTTAAAGCCAGAATTGATGAACTTAATGCTGCTTTATTAACTCAAAAAGCTAGATTAGAGCAGACAAGAGCGAGTTTAATTCAAGCAGAAGCGGCGCATCTAAAAAATAAAGAATTGTATAAGAAAGATATCATTTCTGAGTTGGATTACATTCAAACTAAATCTAATTATGATTCTCAACAAGCAAGCTTAAAAGCTTCTGAATATCAGGTTCAAAGTGCTGAAGCTCAGGTTCGTAAAGCGGAAGAAGAGCTTCAACAAACGGTTATCAGAGCTCCACAAGATGGAACGGTTACAGGATTAGCCGTTGAATTTGGAGAACGAGTACTGGGCAATTCACAGACGGCCGGAACTGAAATGATGCGAATATCTCTACTAGATAAAATGGAAGTACTTGTTGAAGTAAATGAGAATGATATTGTTAATATATCAGCCTTAGATACAACTAGGATTGAAGTTGACGCTTATCCGGAGAGAAGATTCAATGGAATTGTAACTGAGATTGCGAATTCTGCTCGCGTTACAGGAGCAGGTTCCAACGAACAGGTAACAAATTATCAGGTTAAAGTTAGAATAATAACTCCACACAATCTTAACATGTCAGGCAACGAACTTGTTAAGTCTGAGACTTCTGAAAATCCGGAAGAGAATTTTTCGCCGAACTTTAAACCTGGGATGTCAGCAACGGTAGATATAGAAACTAAAACAGCTAAAAATGTGGTTTCGGTTCCTATTCAAGCCGTTACGGTAAGAGATTTTGCGAAAGATAAGAAGGATGTAAAATCTAAATCTGATGAGAATTCAACTAATTCCAGCTCTGAGTCGTCTTCTGCACAAGTGGATGAAAACCTAATCATCAAAAAAAAAGACATCAGAAAAGTGGTATTTATTGTAAAAGACGGAATTGCTGTTAGGCGTGAAGTTGAGACAGGAATTAGCGATAATACCCATACTCAAATTCTAACGGGCGTAAATGTCGGCGATGAAATTATAATAGGTAGCTACCGAACTTTGTCTAAGAATTTGACGAATGGTGATAAAGTAGATGCCGAAAAGGAATCTGAATCCATAGCTTCATTAAATTAAAGGGTAAGTATGTCGAAAAGACCAATAATACAGATTACAGATCTTACAAGGTTTTATCAGATGGGTGAAACTGAAGTAAGAGCACTAAACGGAGTTACTTTTGATGTACTTGAAAATGAGTATATCGCAATAATGGGGCCTTCCGGTTCAGGGAAGTCAACTCTTATGAATATGATTGGGTGTTTAGATACTCCAACCGGCGGTGAATATATCTTGAATAATAACAGAGTAAGCCAAATGGATGATGCTGAGCTTGCCGAAGTTAGAAACCGTGAAATTGGATTCGTATTTCAAACATTTAATTTGCTCCCAAGAACTACGTGTTTGGCAAATGTGGAGCTGCCGTTAATTTACGCAGGAGTAAAAGCTTCTGAACGAAAAGAGAGAGCCACTGAAGTACTTAATAAAGTGGGGTTGGGCGATAGATTAGATCACAAACCCAATGAATTATCCGGTGGGCAGAGACAGCGCGTTGCTATTGCCAGAGCCTTAGTAAACAGTCCGTCTATTTTACTTGCTGATGAGCCTACCGGTAACTTAGATTCAAAGACAGGAGAAGAGATCATGCTTTTGTTTGAAGAGCTTTATAAAGCCGGAAATACGATTATCGTTGTAACTCACGAAAATGAAATTGCAGAGCATTCCAGAAGAATTGTACGGCTGAGAGATGGGGTTATTGAATCTGATGAAAAAGTGGCAAAGCCTGTACTTGCCGCTCAATAGCTATGAGATCCATCTGACGAATAACTCGTCTGATGGATGAAACAGGCTCGGGTGATTTAATTGGCGAAAAATGCTTTTGAGCTTAGGTTCCCAAATCAAACAAACAGTCAGACGGCCTTGGAGCCGTCAGACCTTGAATCATGGTTTTAAGAAGAATAATTTTATCAAACTCATAGTATTTTAAGCATAAAAAAAGGCGCTGATTTCACAATCAGCGCCTTTTCTTTTTTTGAAGAAGTTCAGTGATTATCTGAAACTGATACCAAAACCGAGATTAGCATTAAAATAATTAGCTAAAGTAGCTTCACCATAAATGGCTAGAATCCCAAGTCTAAGTCTAAAACCGCCCAACATATGAACGCTACTCTCACTGTCTAAAGAGAAAGAAAAAGGATCAGAGATAACATCATATCGGTTAAAAGGTAATTCCACAGGGTAGTCACCTTCAACATTAATATCTAAAGATGCTTTTTGATAACCTAAACCACCATAAACAGATATAAAAGGTAGAGACTTTCCTACATATGCATTCAATACAAATGTATTAGTTTCAGTAGTTACACCTTGGTTTGAAAAATCTCCTGGATTTGTCGGATCATTCGGGACTGCACCAGTGGCAGGTTGTACATCTAGGTCTGCATCCAAACTAATTTTGTTAAAACCAACCATTATCGATAAATCTACAGGAAGTAATTTACCGCCTGGGATATATTGATTAATGCCATGTTTAATAGCTCCTCCTAAAATATTCATTCTTCCAAAGTCTCCTAATTTGACTTCAGGCATAAAGCGTAAAGTTATATCAGTTGATTTGATCAATCCAACATTTGCCTGAATAGTGGGAGCCGGCACAATATTGAAACCTAATGGGCTAAAACCTCGGGGCATGTTAAAAGTTGAAAGTCTATTTCCATCGTCATCCTGAATTTCCATTAAAGGACCAGATGAATTTTTACCAACCAAAGTAGGTGTAACAGTATTACTAGGGTCTGCAGGTACAATATTGCTAAGATTTAATTCTGCGACATCAAATCTTTGAGCTGAAGTTGGAGCAAATGCTACCGAACTTCTAACTTGAAGGCTAAACCCAAGCGTCTTTTTTGCTCCTGCACCTTCAGTGAATCCAGCATTTAAGCCCGTTCCAAAACCAGTTGGTAAAGGTCGAATATATTCTCTTGTTAATATCTCGGCATCAGCTGCACCCGCTTTAAGGAATGCACCAATATCTCCAAATTGAGCATTTGCAGGCGCAACCGCCATAAATCCTAGTAGCAAGCTCCCAAGAATGGTTTTTGTAATAGTCTTGTAGATGTTTTTCATGTTTTCTCCTGTGATTTAATTGAAGTCTTAATATCTATATAATTTCGCACACTTTTAATACCCTTTTTAAGGTATTTGAAAATCTTAATCTTTCAAAGATTCCAGCATATTGATGTATGAATTATATCTGTTGGGATCAATTTTACCTTCTTCAAATGCAGCAATTACTCCACAATCCGGTTCATGAATGTGAGTACAAGTATTGAATTTACAGCGTTCTCTGGGTTTCATCATTTCAGGGAAATACAGTGATAATTCCCAATCTTCAATATTAACAAGGCCAAATTCTCGTATTCCGGGCGTATCAGCGATAAACCCTCCAAACTCTAAAGGGATTAGTCGGGCAAAGGTTGTGGTATGTTTTCCTTTATTGGATGAGCTGGAAATTTCACCAACTTTTAAATTGAATTCAGGATCAATGGAATTTAAAATACTTGTTTTGCCTACTCCTGAAGGGCCAATGAAAGCAGATACTTTATCTTTGAAGAGAGATTTAAGTAGATCAATAGAATGTTCATCTTCAATACTACAGGTATAAACGGGATAGCCAAGCGAGGAATACACTTCGGCCATTTCCTCCACAAAATCCAAATCTCCTTGCTTAGCAAGATCCATTTTGTTGATAATAATGCCGGCAGAAACTTCATAAGCCTCACAGGTAACCAAAAATCTGTTTATAAACCCTTCATTGAGTTTGGGTTGCCTTATGGATTGAACTGCAAAAGCCTGATCGAGATTGGAAACAAGAATTTGTTCGCCTCTTTTTCCGTGCGTGGCTTGGCGAGTTAAATAGTTCTCCCGAACATGAATCTTAATAATATTCCCTGAACCATCATCATTTACATCCAAATCAACTTTATCGCCAACAGTAATTGGATTGGTAACTTGTCTTTTATCTAATCGAAATTTTCCGGGTAAGCGGCTGCTTATAATTTCATCGCCAATATCAACCTGATACCAACTACCTGTAGATTCAATGACTCTTCCTGTTTGCATTCATGAAAATAAGGAAAGTAAAGCATAGGCAAGGAATAAATTTATAAATATTATTCATTGATTTTATATTGGATAATTCTTGTTTTTTCCTTCCTTAAGTTAACTTCTAAAATCTACACCGTATTATGATGCGAATTTCTATACTACCATTTCTATTCATTTTTATTTTCACAGGGATACAAGATCCAAATCAAGAAGTAGTTATGTTTTGGAAGGAGATTTCAAGGACAGTAGCTGAAGGAGATTTTGAAGGATATGCAAAAACTTATCACAAGGACGCTGTTTTAGTAAATGGAATTTCAGGAAACAGTTATCCCATAGCTAGTGCCTTGGCAGGATGGAAGCAAGGATTTGCTGATACCAAATCGGGTAAAATAAAGGCTAGTGTTGAGTTTAAGTTTTCAAAACGCCTTCACTCTGAATTAACGGCGCATGACACGGGAATTTTCATGTACACATCTCAAGTTGATGGAGGAAAATCAAATACCTCATACATACACTTTGAAGGATTGCTGACAAAAACCAGCGGGCAGTGGAAAATGATAATGGAATATCAGGTTTCAGTAGCAACTGAAGAAGAATGGAATAGCATTGAATAAAATCCGGTGTAATCCCCAAACCTAGTTCAAGCGTCGCGCTTGGACGGTTAACTATCTCCTTTTGGCTAAACCACACTCCTCCATTCGTTGAAGCAGGATTTTCGGGATTATAGAATTAACAGGATGTAGTTCTCAGCCCATCTTTAATCCTGCCCATCCTGAAAATCCTTTGTAATCCCGG
>CAXBHO010000038.1:0-32049 GCA_963975485.1 uncultured Balneola sp.
TCAAACAACGGGATAAATACGAGCGTTTTTCAATCAGCGTGCCCCAGGCACACCATACATCTAATCCGTTTGGTAATTCATTCAGCTGTTTGCGGATCGCTTCCACGTTTTTCTCATGGATCTTTTTTTGAAAGTGCTTATGCATGTTATCCGGATTGGTTGCCCGCTGTGGATACAGGTTGAACATCAGCCAGCCATCATAGCCCTGAGCCTCTGCAAATCGTGCAACTGATGCTACGGTAGGATCTAAATCTTCCGGCTTCGCTGTGCTTGGATTCACCCCAAAACAAATCAACGGCTTTTTTCCGTCTTGACCGAGAGAATACCGGGTTAGTGGTTCATCGTGATCGTAAATCCAGAGTTTATTTTTGAACATTAAAGAATTGTTTTGCTTTTTTCTTCTGATAAAATATTGAATCTTATTCCAAGTTGTGCAGATCCTTTAGGAATATCCTCAGGATTGTAGATGTTTGGAATATTCGTTCTATCCAACCCCCTCTCATTCAAACCAATTAAGCATGATTCAAGAATCTGCTAAGGGTATCACTTTGTGAGAACTCAGGTTAGAAGGTGAATTTCATGGACTTCAAAGAAGGTTATGAACCAACTCAAGATGATTTAGATAATCATTCGGATCAGCTTAACCCAAATAACGATGAATATAAAGGGGATAAAGATTGAATAAATTTAATACGGGAATAATCTTATTTAAAGAGATTATTCCTAATTCTTCATTCACATATTCCTAATTAACCACTTCGAAAGAAATCTTCTTCCCTGACAACGCTCTCAATAAATGAGCTTTTCTTTGAGCTCCCCAGATTTCTAACTGTGGATCGGCTTGGACTTCAATTTTGAAGAGTAACTCATTTTCTTTGACTTCAAGTTCGAGCTTTTTAACATTTTGATAATGAGATCGATCCAAGCCATCGGCAACACGGAGTATTCCGGACAGCTTTCTGATTCTTCGGCGAACTTCAGGAGCTAATTTCCAATATTCTCCATGGCGCTTTTTTGGGGTAGAACGGCGGTGATAGCGAGCAACATTAGCAATAATTTCAATCTCTTCTTCCCTAAAACCTTTAAGTGTGGAATGTCGGATGATGTAAAGCGCATGTTTATGATGTTTGGAATGTGAAATATAGTACCCAATATCATGCAAGTACGAAGCATATTCCAGTAATTCACGATCAGCTTTTTCCAATTCCAATTCATCTTCAAGCGTATCAAATATTTTTAAAGCCATATTGGCAACATGTGTTGAATGTGCTTGGTGCCAATCACATTTTCTAAGAAGTTCAAAAACACTTCGGCGACGCGGATCAGCCATTTCACCAGACCAAGGCAATCCGATCATATCTTTCTTCAAATAACGAATTATAATTCCTTCCCGAAGCGCTTGAGTTGAGATTTTTACCTTTTTGATATCGTAGTGTCTCAAGAGAAAATTTACCAGAACCACTCCGGTATTTATAAAATCAATGCGCTTGGTGTCAAGTCCTTTAACTTTACGACGCTCAGCTCGGTTAAGTTTGATAAAATCTTTATAAAAAGAGAAGAAATCCTGAGCGGAATATTCCATTTCATTAAGTGTAACATCTACAGGCAGCCCTTTTCTGGCGGCTATCATCGCCGCAATATTTTGCATTGTACCGGATGAACCAATGATGGTGTTTGTTCGGTTCTCCGCAAAAGCAGTAGTAAGATCTGAGGTTTCCTCACGATAATGATCTTCAAGTTTTTTAATCTCTTCAGCCGAGATAGGATCAGAAGGTTTAAAAATATCGGTCATTCTGGAAACACCGATCTTCTTACTGATGAGGAAATGAAACTTAGTAGAATTGGCTAGAATAAACTCCACGCTACCACCACCAACATCAACTATCAAAACGGGGTCGTCTCCCAGTCTGATCCCGTGTTGAACCGCATATCCGATAAGTTCTGCTTCTACAGAGCCGGGAATTGCGTTGATCTTTATATCATATCGGTCAATACTATCTTGTATAAATTCCCCGCCGTTTTCAGACTCCCGAATGGCACTGGTAGCATACGCCAAAATCTTTTCGACGTTATAACTATCACAAAGAACTTTAATATTTTTAAGAGCTTTCATGCCTCTCGAAAAAGCACCTTCTGTAAGTCGTTTACCCAACCCTCCTTTTGCAAGTTGAACCATTTCCTTGAAATCGTCAACCTTTCTGAAGCTTCCATCAGAATATAAATCTACGATTATGGCGTGAAATGAGTTAGTTCCAAGGTCAATGGCAGCAATTCGTTTAATAGGTACAGTTGTGTTGTTTTCTCCGCTAGTGATCAATAGAGCCTCTGATTTTTTGTTTAGCTAAGCATAACCAAAAGATAGAAGATTTGGAAGAGAAATTAAGTAGTAGCATACGATTCAGAAGTGGTGCAAATTTTTTCCTATTTCTCATTTAGTACGGATGCGATTAATCGCGTCCGTACTAAATGAGAAAATCATCAGCCAAAAAAAGAACTAGAATAAAAAGAGGGATTAGAATTTATTAGCAAAAAAGAAATTGGAAATGGATGCGTATTACCGTAGTTTTTGACCTTAATTCAAAAAATGACCGAAAGTCAATTATGGGAATTTCCGAAAGAAAAGAGCGTGAGAAAGAGCGCAAAAAATCAATAATGTTGGAAGCTGCGGAAGCTTTGATCCTTGAGAAAGGTCTAGACCATCTAAACATGAATGACGTGGCAGACCGTGCTGAAGTAAGCAAGGGTTCATTATATCAATACTTTGACAGCAAAACAGATCTTGTTTTAGGTATTTGTGATAAGGCTACAACGCTACTAAGTGAGGAGGTTAAAAAGGTGCTTACTGAGGATCGGCCGGGTATAGAATTGGTACATATGATCGGCGCTACTTTCATGACTTTTGTAACGGAGCACCCTGAGTATTTTAGAGCGATGAGATTTCACGATAACCTTAAGGAGACGAGCGAGTTAGAGGATAGTACTTTTCTGGCTTCTTGTAGTAGTAATATGCATGAAGCATTTACTTGTATGGTTCGCGCAATTCAAATTGGAATGCAGGATGGAAGTATTAATCCAAGTTATGATCCGAAAGAGTTGGCTTTGATTTTATGGGCGACTTCTCATGGAATGGTAAGTATGGCTTATCAGCACCAGAATACACAGCATTTTAGTTTATTAAATGAGCTTGGTATCAATTTAAAATCTTTGTTCGAAAATTTTATGAAAATGGTTGGGTGCGGTATAGCAACCGATGTACAAAAAAAGAATTATGACTCTCAGTCATTTTTTGAAACTAATGGTAATAAATAACGTAGTCGGCAACTGAATTTTAAATGGTAAAAACGAACATAAGAATAATGGGTAAAAGATTAGGGCTTCTGCTGGTAGCAGTAATATTGATAACTACGGGATTGAAAGCCCAGCAAAATGATAGGATCGTTGAGATCAACTTAGAACAAGCTATTGAAATGGCATTGGCTAATAACCCGCAAATTAACCGTGCTTTACTGGCTATTGATGATGCCGACGAATTAGTGAAAATTGCTAATGCCGAGGTTTTTCCTGAGATCACATCCTCTATAAATTACACAAGAAATATTGAAGTTCCGGTACAGTTTTTACCTGCAGAAATTTTTGGTGGGCAACCCGGTACCTTAACACCGGTACAGTTTGGAACTGATAATAATTGGCAGGGTGGATTTTCAGTAAGCCAAAATCTGTTTAAAGGAGAAGCTCTCATTGCCATCAAAAGCTCGGCTGTTTACAAAAAAGTTCAGGAAGAAGCCTATCGATCAACCAGTCAGCAGGTAATCACTCAAACTAGAATTGCTTACTATGCGGTGCTTGCAGCTCAGGAGCAACGGAGATTGGCTGATGCTCAAATAAGAAGGTTGGAAACAAACCTAAAAGAAAACAAAGCAAGAGCCGAAGCCGGTATTGTAGATGATTATTCAGTGCTCCAAATTCAAGTTCAGTTGAGCAATCAAAAACCACAACAAATTGAAGCCAGATATGCCGTTGATGAAGCTTATAGATCTCTGAAAGTTGCTATTGGCGTTCCTATTAGCTTTAATTTTTCGGTTAAAGGGAATTTGAATGAGTTTGATATTCTTACAGAAGATGTAAACGACCCGCTAAATGGAAACATCAAAAAGATTGACAAGATGACTCCATTCAGCTTTGGGACAATAAATATTGATTCAGCAGCTCTTGCTGATAGCAGAGGTGATGTAAGAATTACAGAAGCTCAATTACAATTGAAAGAGAAAGAGATAATCGCAGTAAAAAGCAGGTTTCTCCCAACATTAACGGCATCTTATAACTTACAGTGGACCGCTGCTGAACCGGACGAACCAACATTTTTTGAAAACAGTGCCAGATACCAAACTTTTGGATTGAATTTAAGTCTGCCGCTTTTTAGTGGCTTTTCCAGAATGGCAGAACTAGATAGAGCAAAAATTCAGTACAAAGATATTGACGAGCAAAAACGCATGGCTATTTTGATGGCGCAAAATGAAGTGGCAAGTGCTGAAGAAGAATTGAATAAAATCTTTGAAACTGCATCTGCAAGAAAGCAAGCGCTAGCTCAGGCAAATACCGGATACGATCGAGCAAAAAAGAGATTGGAAAGTGGATTGGGTTCACAACTTGAACTTACTGAAGCAGAAATTCAGGTTCGGGAAGCCGAAGTAAACTATGCAATTATGGTATTCAATTACCTTACCGCAAAAGCGAACTATGATCTGGCTACCGGAATGGTGCCATTTGTTGACACAACTAACTAAGAAATTATTTAACTACCTAAACTAAAGAAATGAACGTTCAAAATTACATAACCATACTAGCAGCAGGAATTTTTTTACTGGGATGTGGAGGAGAAACTCAGGAAGCTGAGACCGGTGAAGAATTAGTGAAAACAGTAAATATTACTACGAAAACGGTAACTCCTTCAACTTTTGCGAGCTATGTAAGAGTAGTTGGCACCGTAGAAACTTCCAATGACATTATGATATCTGCAGAAGTAAACGGAAGAGTTATTGCCTACAAAGTAAAAGAAGGCGAACGGGTAAAAAAAGGACAAACCATTGTAAAGATAGATGATTCTAAATTGAAGCAAGAAAAGGTTCGATTAGAAGCCATGACATCTCAATCAAAAGAACAATACGATCGCTTGAAGAAAGTGTACGAAGAAGATGGTATTGGTTCAGAGCTGGATTACCTGAACGCGAAATATGCGTACGAGCAAAGTAAATCAGCGTTAGAATCTATAAAGATTGATCTGGAAAATACCAACATCAAAGCTCCTTTTAATGGCGAAGTTGAAACGATTATGGTTGAGCAGGGAGAAATGGTTAGCCCGGGAATGCAAGTTGTTCGGTTAATTGGCTCTGATGCTTTCAAAATCAATGCGGGAGTTCCTGCCCGATATTCAGAAGCAATTAATTTAGGAGATAAAGTTGACATCTGGTTTGATACGCAAGTCAGAGATACGCTTCATACTTCGATCAATTATGTAGGCGGGAGTATTAATCCTCAAAATAGGACTTTTAGGATTGAGACTAAACTTCCGAATAATAAAAGCTACAAAGTGGATATGATCGCTAATCTTCGCCTTAAAACTAACGAACAGGAAAATGTTCTGGTAGTAAGTGAGGAATATGTGTATTCAAAAAATGACCGCTATGTAGTATATGTGCTTTCAGAAAATGAAAACGGAAAAGCGGTAGCAAAAGAGCAAGAAGTCAAATTAGGGTTGTCATATCAAACGGGTGTGATTATAGAAAACGGACTTGCTTCCGGTGACCAACTTATCACTTTAGGATCTGCATTTCTTGACGATGGAATGCGCGTTACAGTGAAAAATGACAAGAAACTAGCAGTTAATTAAACTAACTCGGAAACTATTATGAGTACCGAAAATAATAACGGCGCATCACCGAACGGAGCGCCACTCCCGAAAGAAGGGAAACGTAAAGAATTTAGGCTAACATCGTTTTCTATTGATAACCGAATTAGTGTATTAGTTTTGCTGGTTCTGGTAGCAATTATGGGGATTGTGTCTTACTTAACGATCCCAAAAGAAAGCTTTCCAAGTATAAATATTCCAAACATATTTGTAGTAACCGTTTATCCGGGAGTATCGCCGGAGGATATGGAGAGTTTGGTAACCCGAAAGCTTGAAGATGAGCTTGGTAACATCTCTGACATCAAGAAAATGACCTCTTCCTCATCAGAAGGCTATTCGAATATTAATCTCGAGTTTGAGCCAAGTGTTGACATTGAAGATGCGCTTCAAAAAGTGAGAGAAAAAGTAGATTTGGCTAAACCTGAACTTCCTGAAGATGCTGAAGAACCGGTAGTTCAGGAAATCAATTTCGCGGAATTCCCGATTATGAATGTGAATCTTTCGGGACAATATGATGAAGTTATTCTGAAAGACATCGCTGAAGATCTTCAGGATCGAATTGAGACGATACCTTCCGTTTTAGGAGTTGATCTTACAGGCGGGCTTGAACGTGAAGTTCAGGTTGATGTTGATCTCGCAAAAATGAAGTATTACAACATTACTTTTGGAGATATTATTGAAGCCATTGCTAATGAGAACGTTACCATTCCCGGTGGTGATATTTCTGTTGGAACTAAGAAGTTCTTGCTTCGTGTGCCGGGGCAATATGAAAACCCAAAATTACTGGAAGATATTGTAGTTAAGGGCGAAAATCGGAGCCCAATTTATGTTCGGGATGTTGCAAAAGTGACGTTTGGTTTTAAAGAAAGAGAAACGTATTCGGAACTCGGAGAAGCTCCTGTAATTACATTAGGTGTTAAAAAACGTACCGGACAAAATATTCTTGATACCGGAAATCAGGTTAAGGCAATTTTGGATGAAGTTCTTCCAACCTTGCCACCAACTACTACTTATGCCATCACAAACGATCAAAGTATTGATGTTGTAAGCATGGTAAATAATTTGGAAAACAATATTATCTCCGGCTTGCTTCTCGTAGTGGGTGTATTGCTCTTTTTCCTTGGGGTGAGAAACGCTTCTTTTGTTGGGATTTCGATACCGCTATCTATGTTTTTGTCATTCATTATTCTGTCTGCGGTTGGCATTACCATGAATATGATCGTTCTGTTCTCATTGATCCTTTCACTGGGGATGTTGGTGGATAACGCTATTGTAGTGGTAGAAAACATCTATCGATATCTTGAAGAAGGGTACGACCGTTTTGAAGCCGCTAAAAAAGGAACCGGAGAAGTAGCCATACCGATTATTGCGGGAACATTTACGACAATTGCTGCCTTTGCTCCGATGATATTTTGGCCGGGAGTTGTAGGCCAGTTTATGAGTTACCTGCCAAAAACTCTGATCATTACGTTGGCGAGCTCACTTTTTGTTGGATTAGTTATCAATCCGGTGATCTGTGCATTGTTTATGACTGTTGAAGGACAAGAAGCAGAAGCTAAATTGACACCAAATGGGAAAAAGATCTTATATGGTGTAATCGCATTTTTCTTAGTCATTTTCTTACTATCAAGTTTTATAACATGGTCTATGCTAATTATTCTTGGAGCGATTCTTTGGGCATTGAATCGATTTATTCTAACTCCTGTTGGAAGATGGTGGCAAAAAGACGGGCTTAATAACTTGATTAGTAAATATGAAAATACGCTGGTTTGGTCTCTTAACCACAGATTTTCAGTTGTTGGAATCTCAGTTTTTGTACTTGCTTTAAGCGTTGTTGTACTGATTGCGTTTAATCCAGGAACAGAATTTTTTCCTGAAGACATTCCACCGCGAGATGTGTATGTACAGGTAGAAACTCCAATCGGTTCGGATGTTCAATACACCAAAAGCATCATTGAAGAAGTTCAGGAAAGAGTCAAGAATCTTCCAAATCTTGTAGATGTAAACAGCGTGTTGGCAACTTCCGGAGCAAGCATCACTGCTGATCCCGGTTCAAGTGGAGGGGGAAACACTCCAAACAAAGGTACAGTAGCTCTGAACTTTGTTGATTATCAGGAACGTGAAGGTGATGTATTTGAAGCCATGGAGTTCTTAAGAAACCACATGACAGAGAATATCGTTGGCGCAAAAATTACTGTAGAGCAACCACCAAATGGACCACCAACCGGAAAGCCGGTAAATCTTGAAATTTCCGGTCGAAGTATGGATGAGCTAAGTACACTTTCTAATGAAATTCTAACTATTCTGGAAGAAGATTCTGTGTTCGCAAAAATGGATGGTTTAGCTTCAAACTTACCGGAAGCGCGTCCTGAAATTCGAGTAGATGTAGATCGTGAAAAAGCGGCACTGTATGAGCTTTCTACGAATGTGATCGGGATGACGATCCGACAAGCCATTAATGGGGTGGAAGCTTCAAAATTCCGTGATGGAAAAGAAGAATATGATATCATTGTTCGATTGAATGACGAATACCGTGATGATCTTAGTACACTGGGTGATCTAACTATTTCACATGAAGGAAATCAAATTCCGCTTTCGGAAGTTGCAACCTGGGAAGTAAAAGATGGATTAGGCGGTATCAATCACAAAGATTCAGAACGTGTAATCACTATTAGCGCAGATGTAAGATCTGATTATCAGGCGAATGCAGTTTTAGCGGAAGTTCAGGGTGTGCTTTCAAAATACTTGGAAGATATTCCTGCGGGATACGATTACAGCTGGACAGGTCAGCAACAGGAACAGGACGAGTCTTTTGAGTTTCTTGGAATCGCATTCCTGATTGCAATATTCTTGATAGCATTTATTTTGGTGTCACAGTTTAATTCGGTAGCAAAACCGATCATCATTTTAAGTTCGGTAATTATGTCGATGGCAGGTGTGTTTTATGGATTAGTAACCTTCCAAATGGCATTCGGATTAATGGCGTTCTTGGGAATCATCTCTCTTGCCGGAATTGTGGTAAATAATGCAATCGTATTGATTGATTACGTAGATATTTTACGATCCAGAGATGGATACAATTTAAGAGACGCACTGGTTCAAGCGGGGAAAATTCGTTTCCGGCCGGTAATTCTTACGGCAACAACTACTGCTCTTGGATTAGTACCTTTGGCAATTGGCTTCAACTTTGACTTCATCGTATTAGTTGGTCAGCCGCTTGAGTTTTTCTCGAACTTAGGATCTTATGTATATATGGGCGGTGAGCAAGCTGCCTGGTGGGGACCGATGGCAATTGCTGTAATTGTAGGATTGCTATTCGCTACTTTACTGACGTTAATCTTAGTTCCGGTACTCTACAGCTTGATTGAACGAAGCCGACGTGGATTGAACAAAGTAATGTTTGGCAAAGAAGAGCCCGGCATTATCAAAGATCAAAGCTCTTTGAATGGTAATGGTGAAAGCAGAAAGCCTGAGCCTGCTACGGCATAAATTTTTAGTACTTTTTTATAAAATTCAAAGCCCAATTCTGATTTAGGATTGGGCTTCTTTATGTATATGTCCGAAGAATTCGGGTTATCCTAAATTTATTGCGGAATCTTAAGAACAAACACTGAGTTAATTCAATAGCTATTCAATCGTTACGCAAACGTCTTTTTAGACTAAAACTAAATCCTACAACTCACTAAAATCAATAATTTATATATCTCAAAATATTAAAGAATCTGAAACTAAAGATTTCATACTCATAGTACCAACTGATCTTATAACTATTTCTTCACTTTTAATATCAGGAGTAATAAAAATTTCGTTATTATGATTTTCAGTCTCATATTTTCTTTTGACTACAATTATTTGTGGGTAAGAAGATGTTAACTCACTTGTATAATTATCCCAAACATACTTTTGTATTGCGATATTTCTCATCTGATTACCGATTGAAATCTCATCAAATTGGGCAATACCATCAAGGTAGTTGATACCAGTTTCTAAGTCATGCTCATTTGAAATTCCTATAAAAGAAAAAGAAAAATCATTAGCAGCTGTGATATTTTCGATCTTACTTTTAAGATTTGATAAAATGATTGGAATCTCATCATCATTGGCAGCAGGACAAAAAGAACATCCTATATAAATTAAGGAAATTTCGATTTCGTTTTCAATATAAGAACTTGATGAAGGTCCATCATTATTAATAAGGTAGTAGCTTAGAAAAAAGCACATAATCATTACAATAAGACAAAAAAAATAAAACTTAATGCTTTTCATAAATTATCACTTCAGTATCAAATGTTTTTTGATCTTGTTTAATAGCAATTAACTTTTCTCTATTCAAAAAGCCTAAACTTTTGGATGAATAGTCTAATTTATTGATAAAACCTGATTCAGAATCTATCAAAAGTGTTTCAATATTTGATTTTGATTCAGAAGAATCAAAATCAGCAAAATACTTTTGAGGAGTTTGATAAAGAAATTGAAGTATTTCATATTTTCCCATGTTTATGGTAGGTATGGGCAATTTTCTATTAAAAATCCCAGAATTTGAATATTGAATTAAACCTGTATTTTTATACTCAGGCGATTTAAATTCAGTATGTTCCGCATTAATATAATCCGCAATTTTGGTAACCCATTTTTGTTCTCCCAAAGTGTTATAACCAAAGATATATGAGAAGTCCGCTTGATAACCAATGATAGTATTAGTAGAAGGATTGCAAGTAATATAGTTTTTAGAAAGTACCCCGTCGAATGTACCGTATCCAGAATTTGATAAGTATTCAAATCCAAATGAGTTTAGGTATGTAAAATCAGAAAGATTGAATGTTGAAATCGGCGGAGCTACCTTTTTCTTAAGCTTTTCATCTGTTGTGAGTGTAACTAAGCTATCGGCTTTTTCCCGCTTTGTCCTGTATCCACTTAGATACATTTTGTCATTTAAAAGACAAAAATCATAAACCATCAACATATTATGAGGATAGCTTTTATTGTACACATATTCATCTCCTTCCAAGGTAAATTTTTCTATCTCAAAAAAGTCAAGTACATACAATTCTTTCTTGTCATTGGAAAATTCGAAATCTATAACTCTTTGAAATTCACCCGGGCCTCTTCCTCCACGACCAATGGAATAAATATATATTCCATCTCTATTGTAAACAGAGATAGAATTAAAACTTTCTCTTGAAATGTATATCCTGTTACTATTGTCAATATCGATTTTTGAAGGTATCGTTTGGAAAAAATAATACTCAAAACTATCCGAACTCTCTCCTATGGTTGCTACTTTCTTAAATCTATTTATATTAATATCATTGATTTGAGTAATGATTGAATCAGCTTTATGCTTATAAAATAAATCAACTTCATTTTTATGTATTTGTTTAATATCTAATGGATGGATATACTCAACTTTTTTTGATTTACACGAAGCAAACAAAAGAAAGATCGATAAATAAATAGAAAGCTTGTTCAAGACCTTTAATTAACCTCCACATGGAACAGAACCACAAGCGTGACCATTGTTCCCGCCACAAGGTCCGGCGACTGTAGTATTACAAAAGCCACCTTTGATTTGCCATCTGTAATCACAAAAACCACATGGGTCTGAACTGTTCCCTGAAGATGTACCCAAACCCATTAAAGTTCCTGCAACAGCAAATATAGTTACAATAATAATTTTCTTAAGATATTTCATAATAACTTATTAGTTTAAATATAAACGATTATAAAAATAACTTTTTTTTTTCAAAATTTATTTTGTGGTAACCGAAAAAATTCTATCTAGCATAATCTTGAATAACTATAACTCACATTATGATACTAAGTCTTGATCAACTAAAGAAATACAAAGACGAAGGATTACTTTTACTGAGAGTAGGTGTAGGTTTAGACTTTTTGATTCTTCATGGATGGGGAAAAATAGCAGGAGGTCACGAAATGTGGATCAATCTAGGGCAAGTAATGCCTCATTTTGGAGTAGATGAAATAGCTATGGTTTGGGGATTTATTGCAACGCTTACAGAATCTCTCGGAGCTTTGTTATTTGCTATTGGATATAAATTCCGCCTGGTTTCCGGGTTGCTTGGTATTACGATGGTCGTTGCTGTGTATGCCCATCTCAGTGGAGGAGATGGTTGGGGGCAAGCATCTCATGCTCTTAAGATGGTTTTTGTTTTCTTCGGGATGATGGCAATCGGAGCCGGAAAGTATGCGATTGAAAAAGAAAAGTAGATAATGGAAGATAAGTGTAGAACCTTATCTAATTATTCCCTTATCAATTTATTTCCTTCTTTCATTAGGATAAAATTTTCATCACCAACAACGGAATTAAATTCGTTGATTGGGTCCATTTCCCCGTCATCGGCTAAAGGAAAAGTTCCGTAATGCATACCAATGCTTAGTTCAGTACCTACTTCTTTATGTATTTGAAGAGCCTGCTCAGGATCAACATGAACGGGATTCATGAACCATCTGGGAATGTAAGCTCCAATTGGAATTAAGGCAGTTTTAATTGGAGCGTAATCTTGCCCTATCTTTTCAAAAAAATTATTGTATCCGGTATCGCCGGCAAAATAAATATTTCCTGAAGGTGCTTCTATCACAAATCCAGCCCACAACGTTTTGTCCCGATCAAACATCCCACGACTGGAAAAATGTTGGGCTTCTACGGCTGAAATGGAAACCGAATCATTTACATTGTGTGCCTGCCACCAATCCAAAGAGATTGTTTTTGAAATTCCTTTTTTATGCAAATACAAATCAACACCAAGCGGAGTGATAAAAACAGGATCGTGAGTTTCTTTAATTCTCTTGAGTGTATTGATGTCTAAATGATCGTAGTGATTGTGGCTGAGCAATACAAAATCCAGATCGGGGAGATCATCAAAATGAATTCCCGGTGGTCGCATACGTTTGGGTCCTGCAAAACTAAATGGCGAAACCCGCTCACTGTACACCGGATCAGTGATTATGTTCAATCCATCTGTCTGTATCAAAAAGGTGGAATGGTTTACATAGGTTATAACTTGAATAGAATCCGAAATGCGTTCAGCTGGTTTTTCTCCAAAAGTGACATCATTTTCCGTTTTCTCCGTCCATTCACCAGGCTTTCTGGTAAACAGCCATTTCATTAACTGGTCAAATCCTTTTTCCTTGTAACCTTCCCGATTTATAAATTTTGAGCCATCAAAGTGATCGGTTTTCTCTCCGGAATAACCCGGTGCGGAAACAGAATAGCCAGCGCCGATTATCAGAGCAATAATGGCTCCCAAAACTATAAGTAGGGTCATAAAGATTTTTTTCATTGAAGGAATAGAGTTTTCGAATAGAAGATAGCTAAATCCCGATCAGCTATTTTTCGTTCAAGAGGCTGTCTTTAATTAAAATTGAATTTTGTTTTAGAAAAAGTAATATTGTAGTAAATCCTACATTAATACATTTGAATTATGAGTGTAATGAGTATCAGAATTCCCGAAGAAAAAAGGAAGCAGCTTAAAGCAATAGCTTCTTTAGAAGGTAAATCAATGACCAATATCGTGAGTGGTTTAATAGAAGAATATGTAGCGGAAGCACAGGATAGGTTGCAAGAAAAAGCTGAGCTGAAAGAGATTATGAAGGCAAGTGAATCTTCGTTTTCTGAATGGGATAATGACGAAGATGAGGTTTATAATGACTTATGATCCTTGGGATATAGTATTACTGCCTTTTCCCTTCACAAACTTGTCGGCTTCAAAAAAGAGACCGGCTGTAGTAATTTCTCCAAAGTTATATAATTCAGAGCAAGATGTAGTAGTACTATTTCTTACCAGCAAAATTAATGTGTCATCAAAAGTGGGGGACTACAAATTGAAACACTGGCAAAGTTCAAACTTACCTAAGCCATCTATGGTAAGAATGAAATTTGCTACCATTGATAAAGACTTTATTCTAAAAAAAATTGGTGGAATAGAACGTTCAGATATTGCTAAGATAACATCTGAAATGCGGGATTTTTTAGAACTATAAGTTTTCTACACAAAACCTTCAGTAAACTATTGGTCAAAGTAATTTTATGGTTTTGTATCTTTTGCATTCTGAATTCTTTGCTGAACCGGAGACTAAAAAGTTGTCATTTCGACCGAAGGGAGAAATCTAAAGGTTTTATCACGCCTTCTAAATTTTGAGCTTTCTCGGTTGCTTTGACGTGGTCAAATCTCCCAACACTAACGCAAGCGCCTCGCTTGGGCGGATAAATTAGCTTGTTCAGTTTAAAGAGAAAACAGCAGGTGTTCAAGGGATCCAAAATTTCCAATTCTCAATTCCCCAAGCTCTCTTAAGTTCACGACGAGCTAACCAGTTAAGAGAAAATTCATAATTCTTAATCCTCTCCCTTTCTATCTGCCCAGATTTTGGGATTTCTTGAAGTGTTGAGGATGGCATGAACAATCCCTCTTTGATTTTCTTTGTCAATGGTAAAGTGAATCATGTAAGGATATTTTTTTCAAAGACAGACTATGAACTTTACTATAACGTACTTGATAAAAGGGACGGGCTTGTAATTTTTTTAGATGTGTTTTTACAGAGGCATGAAAACCTTTCCCTAAACCAGACTGCTGTTCATTATACCAAGCAATTCCCTCTTGGATATCAAGCCTGGCTTCCGGCTCAATTTTAATCGTAACCTTCATCAATCAAATTTGAAAGAATCCTTTACTTCTTCCCAGTCCAATAACCGATCCGGATTTTGTTCAGACAATCTTATTCTTTCTCGTACAATAGCTTTGTGCTCTTCAGGAATTTCCTCAAATTCCGTGGAGGTTTCTAATCCTAGTTGCTTAATAAGCTGCATAACAAAATCAACTTTTTGATCAGGAACGGTTAAAGTTATCTTTTTCATAATCATATGATAATTGTTCAAAAGTATGTTCATTATAAAGAATAAACTCCAAAGTGAACACTTTTAGTTTTATAGCGGTATTTGAACGAAAGGATAATTCATCATTCATAATTTAAAATTCTTAATTCCCTCCCTTTCTCTAAAAATCATTAACTTGACCGCTGATTGAGAACAAAGTGATTTAAACTAACTACGCGAATGTCTAAAAAAACTCCGTTTCATGCTATCCATCAAAAAGAAGGCGGGAAACTTGTTGAATTTGCCGGATTTGAAATGCCGGTTCAGTATAAAGGAATAAAAGTAGAACATGCTGCTGTTCGGGAAAATGTAGGTGTTTTCGATGTTTCGCACATGGGTGAGTTTTACATTCATGGACCAGAAGCTCTCGATCTTATTCAGCATATTTCTGTAAATGATGCTTCTAAACTTGTTCCCGGTAAAGCACAATACACGTGTATGTGTTACGAGGATGGTGGAATCGTTGATGATATGATTGTGTATAAATTATTTGCTGATAATGAATACATGCTGGTTGTAAATGGCGCAAATGTTGAGAAAGATTTAGCATGGATACACAGCCGGAATAATTTTGATGCTACGGTTGTAGATAATTCTGAAAACACGTGTCTTTTGGCGGTTCAAGGACCAAAATCAGTACAAACATTGCAAAAACTTACCGATCTGGATCTTTCAGAAATATCATTTTATAGTTATAAAATGGGTGCTCTTGCCGGTTTTGAAAATGTGGTGTTTTCAGCAACGGGATACACAGGTGAGAAGGGATTTGAATTATATTTTGATAAAAACACTACAGACCCCGAAGCGATTTGGAACGCCATTTTTGAAGCAGGGGAAGAATTTGGAATAGAACCATGCGGCCTGGGAGCAAGAGACACGCTTCGGCTAGAAATGGGTTTTGCGTTATACGGAAATGATATTACCAAAGACACCCATCCTCTTGAAGCTAGATTGGGTTGGGTTACAAAATTCGAAAAGGGAGATTTTGTAGGAAAAGAAGCTCTACTTAAGAAAAAAGAAGAAGGGAATACTCGTCAATTAGTTGGTTTTGTGATGAATGATGAGCGCAATATTCCTCGCCATGGGTACGAAATAGTAGATGAATCCGAGAACGCAATTGGGGAAGTTACCAGCGGAACAATGTCGATCACTTTAAGTAAAGGAATAGGTATGGGTTATGTTAAAAAAGAATTCGCCACGGAAGGAAATACAATCCATATTGCAATCCGGAAAAAAACAGGAGCGGCAACAATTACACGTCCGCCTTTCATCAAAAAATAAAAGAGAGAACAATTTAAAGAACTACGATGGCTAGACTAGATTACATGGACGTATATTTTTCAGTTCAGTCTTTTCAAGAAGAAGACCTGCGAGGGAAATCTGCGGTGATTATTGATGTGCTAAGAGCGGCTTCGTCCATGGTGACGGCACTTAGCAATGGTGCAAAAAAGATTATTCCTGTTGGTGCGATGGAAGATGCCGTGAAGATTGCACAAACTATGGACAACAAAGATTATCTGCTTTGTGGAGAACAAAATGGAAACAAGATCGAGGGGTTTCATTTAGGAAACTCCCCGCTTGAATATACCGAAGATGTTGTGGCTGATAAGACCTTGATCATAAATACCACAAATGGAACAAAAGCGATTAAGAAAGCGGCGCTGGCAAATAGATTATATGTGGGATGCTTTCTAAACCAGAAGAGCATTTTAAAAGCCCTTGAAGATCACGATGATGCTGTAGTGCTTGTATGCTCGGGCTGGCAAGGAAAAATGTCTCTTGAGGATACTCTTTTTGCAGGATCAATCATTTACAAAATGTGTAATGGGAAGCTCCCAAAAAACACTAAAGACGGAGTAAAGATTGCTTTTAGTTTATACGAAAAGTATAAAGATGAACTTGAAGAAGCGATTGAAACTAGCGATCATGCAATACGTCTTAAAGAACTTGTGCCTGACGGTGATATTCCTTTTGTTTGTAAAGAGAATAAATTTGATGTGCTTCCAGGAATGAAGGACGGAATTTTAATTAATTTAAATGGCTAAGAAAAAGCTAAATACAGCTGGAAATTCTAAAGCAGGAATTGATGACAACCGTAAGGTTGAGATCATTGGTGTGATTATTATTGCCCTCGGGATCCTCTTGGGATTAAGTATCGTTTCCTATACGCCGGCGGATTATCAAAATGCTGCCAGACTTTCTTTTATGGATCTTTTTAAGGGAGATCCTTCTTCACGGCTGGTTCAGAATTGGCTTGGCCCGGTCGGGGCATATATATCACACTTTGTAGTTCGAATGATATTTGGTTATACCAGTTTTATTTTAGCAATTTTAATCTTTTTTCAAGGCTGGCACATTTTTCGTCGGAGGAATTATAAAGATTTAAGTTGGATTACTATTCTTGGAATTTGGAGTATGATTTTGTTATCCACAATTCTTGGGTGGGCGAACTCAAATTTCGATTTTCCGGCAGATTCTATTTGGAGCGGATCAGCAGGATTAGCCATTTCAAAAGTGCTACAAAACTTTACGAGTAGTATTGGGTCTGGAATTATTCTTTCACTTTTAGCCATTGTTACGCTGCTTCTATTATGGGATAGAGATCTTCAAAAATCCATTGATAATCTTAAGTTGTGGATGGAGAGTGTTCAGCAGAAACTTAAAGATGCCCGAATAGCCAGAGCAGAGAAGAAAGAAATTCGAGCTCAGGAAAGAGAGGAACGTCTTGCTAAAAAAAGAGCTGCACGAGAAGCCACAAAGGAAGAGAAAGAACAACTTAAACCCACTGCTAAAAAAGAAATTAAGGAACAGGAACAACCCGCACCTTCAATAGACGATATTGTTGCTAAATCTCATGAAGAAGATCTGGAGCGCATTGAGAAAGAAAAAAGAGCGTCCGATGATATAGATAACCGACAGAAAGCATTAATACAAAAAAACTCCAATCTGGAAGAAAAAGAAGTATTAGATGAGGATAGCGAAGAACTGGAAGTTTCTGTGTACAAAGGCGAAGGCGATGAAGAAGCAGGAGAAAAAGATCTCGATAAAATAAATCGGGACAAAGCCAAAGAGGTACCGGTGATCAGATACAAATTCCCGACTATTGACTTGCTGGACACGCCCGCTGAGGACAGAACTGAAGTCGATTTGGAAGAAATTCGTGAAAATAAGCGCATCATCCTCGATAAACTGAAAAGGCACAGAATTGAGATTATAGGAATTAATGCAATTGTAGGACCTACAGTAACTTTATATGAATTAGAGCCTGCTCCTGATGTTAAGATTAGTAAGATCGAAAGTTATTCAAACGATTTGAAAATGGCGATGGCATCGAAAGGATTGAGAATGCTATCTCCAATTCCCGGAAAATCTGCGGTTGGGATTGAAGTGCCGAACAGCACGAGAGAAATGGTGTACATCAAACAGGTGATAAATACCAAAAAGTTTGTTGAAACAGAGATGATATTGCCGGTCGCTTTTGGTAAAACGATTGAGAATGAAGTGTTTATGATCGATCTGACAAAAATGCCGCATTTATTAATGGCAGGGGCAACGGGCTCAGGTAAATCTGTGGGTGTAAATACGATCATTACATGTTTACTGTATAAATGTGATCCTGAGAACTTGAAATTCGTGATGATCGATCCTAAAAAGATCGAATTAGCATTGTACCGAAATATTCAGAATCATTTTCTGGCCATGTTGCCCAACGCAGATGAACCGATTGTTACCGATACATCAAAAGCTTTAGAAACGCTCAATAGTGTGTGTAAGGAAATGGATAATCGGTACGACTTGCTCAAAATGGCGCTGGTTCGTGACATTAAGGCTTATAACAAAAAGTTCAAAGACGGCGAGTTGGATGAAGAACTCGGTCACCGCCACTTGCCATATATCGTAGTTATTATTGATGAACTTGCTGACTTAATGATGACGACCGGCAAGCAAATTGAAGAACCAATTGCCAGACTTGCACAACTTGCCCGAGCGATTGGAATTCATTTAGTTGTTGCAACTCAGCGACCATCGGTGAATGTAATTACCGGAACGATTAAAGCGAATTTCCCGGCGAGAATTGCTTATCAAGTGGCTTCAAAAGTTGACTCAAGAACAATTTTAGATGTGGGTGGGGCGGATCAATTAGTTGGGGCGGGAGACATGTTGTTTACAAATGGCGCAGGGATGACTCGTATCCAAAATGCGTTTGTTTCTACAGAAGAAGTGGAACGAATCAACTCATTTATTGGACAACAAGCAGGATATAAAGAACCATTTCATTTACCGATCATTCAGGAAGACAATGTAAAGATTCCCGATCCGTTAGATGACATAGACGAAATGTTCCAGGCAGCAGCAAAAGTAGTAGTCTTGCATCAACAGGGATCTGTTTCACTACTTCAAAGAAAACTAAAAATCGGTTATAACAGAGCCGGTAGAATCATAGATCAATTATTTAATGCAGGAATCGTTGGACCATATCAAGGAAGTACCGCACGCGATGTTCTCGTTCAAGAAGAGGAAGAATTACAAGAGATATTTGATGGACTTGAAAATTTATAACCTATTAGCGCTAGTACTTATTTGGGGAGTTTCAACTGTTGACGCTCAAAACAAAGCATTTCCGAAACTACGCGCTAATTTTGAAAATCAAAAAGTGTTTGTGGCAGATTTTGAACACACCTATTTCGACTCATATACAAACGAAAGTTTGACAAGCGAAGGAAAAATTTGGGTCTCATCTGAAAAATATAGACTAGACAGCGAGAACCAATTGCTGATTGTAGATGGGAAAACTTCCAGAGTATATGATGAAGCTCGCAATCGTGTAATCATAAGTGAATATTCAGAAGAGGACGATGATTTTGCACCTTCAAGAATGCTAAATGGTGTTGATTCTACGTATCGAATTTCAGAAGAGAAATTGGAAAATGGCCACACAAAAATTGTGATGACTACCGATGATGACTTTGCTCTTTATCTGCGTGTTGAGATTGTTGTGGATAGTAAAGCAAATCCGGTAAGTATTACAGCATACGATTTTTCTGAAAATGAAATTGTGACAAAGTTCAAGAATGGTGCCTTTCTTCCCAAAAATGAAGCGTTGTTTGTGTTAAGATATCCACAAGATGCAGAAATAGTCGATACAAGGTATTAGTCTTGAAAACCACACTTAAAGTACTGGCAGGAATCTTACTTGCAGGGTTTTTTCTTTGGATAGCATTTAAAAATGTAGAGTTTAAGCAAATTCTTGAAGCTTCTAAAAACATCAGTTATGGATGGATTCTACCGTTTATTTTAGCAACATTATCGGCGCACTATATAAGAGCAGAGAGATGGCGTTTACTTTTTAACAACAAAGAGAAAACCCCACATCGAATAACGCTTTTTACAGGAGTGATGGTTGGTTATTTATCAAACATTGCATTTGCCAGATTAGGGGAAGTTACCCGCCCTGTTTATGTAGCTCGTCAAGTTAATGAAAGCAATAGTAAATTGATTGGGACGATTGTGTTAGAGCGGATCATAGACATGCTGAGTTTGCTTTTATTGATGGCGTTTGTTGTGATTTTTTTGATCTCAGATTCTGAGATTCTGAGTAATCTACTCGGTATCGACATAACTGATTCGAGTGTGCTGCTTTCGTTTGTAGTTAAAATCGCTAAATATCTAGGGATAGCTGTTTTAGGTTTTGGGTTAGTATATCTGGCACTAAAAATACTGAGCTCAAAAGTAGCGCTTGTTGCCAAGGGCTTTAAACTGTTTAAAGAGATATCAAAGACCTTTGTGGATGGAATACTGGCTGTTAAAGAACTCAAAAATTGGCCTCTTTTTGTTTTATACACGGCGCTTATATGGGTTAGCTACATTGGAATGACATACATCCCGTTTTGGATGTTCGATATGCAAAGCATTTATGGATTGACGTATGCTGATGCTTTAGTACTCACGATGGTTTCTGCCGTGGGAATTATAATTCCAACTCCCGGAGGCTTGGGAACATATCATCTGTTTATTACAAAAAGTTTATTTTTGCTTTATGCAGTTCCTGAAACGATAGGGTTAGCTTACGGCACAATCACACATGCGTCAACATTAGCAGTTATCATTATAAGTGCACCAATTTTATTAGCTATAGACAAATTTGTAGCGCTAAAACATGCTGCAAAAATAAAGGGAACAAGCCGGGAGTAAAACGGTACATCTTTTGACGTGATTGGGTTAACCTTGCCTAAATTTTTTAGTACATTCTTAAAACTTCTTTTTAGATGATGAAACGATTTTTATTTTCAACGATTTTAATTCTTCTTTCATTAGGGGGATGGGTTTCTGCGCAATCAGGAAATGCACAAAATTCACTGTTGCCGGAAATAGACCCTCAGGATATCGAGATAAGAAGTGAGTTCAGAGCTCGTTTTCCTGGCATTAGGCGCCAACCTATCCTTGGTTTTAATCCCATGCCAAGAGTTTTCAGAATCGACCCAAACCGAACTCCTTTTATGGAATCGGATAAAGATGCTGTTGCCAGTATTGCGCTTACACAATTAGATCGACCTGACCCTCCTCAAAAGAAAATTCTCAAAGAGCCATCCAGAGCAAACGCTTACATAAAAGCAGGAATGGGAAATTATATAACCCCGGAGCTGGAAGCCTATGTTTTGAGAAGATTAAACGAGAAAAGTGTGGCATCACTAAACCTAGATTTTACTAGTTCAGATGGCCATTTAGATAATCAAGAATCAGGATTCAGGTTCTTTGATGTAAATGGGGTGTATGGCACTAAGTTAAATAGCGGAGCAAAGTTCTCAGCTAAAGCCGGCGTGTTCAGTGATTTCAATCATTTGTTTAATCTGCCAAGTACAGTTCAACCCGATAATTCGGAAACTTCAGAAAAAGACTACAAAGGTTTTAACGCAGGTGTTATTCTGGAAAATAACTCAAACGCACTGGAAGGCTGGGATTTTTATTTAAACACTACGGTATTGTCTGTAGATATGATGGCGCCTAATGCCGCAATTCGGGGAAAGCAATCCGAACAATTTATTCAGTCAGGTTTTGAAAAAGAATGGGCAGGCAAGAGCTTGTATGATGTGTTCAATGTTAAGATTGAGGTGAAAGGCGGGAATTATTCCGCAGAGGATGTCGGCGATACTCAATGGTTAAATACATCCGCTACTTTCGGATATAGCACACTGTTTAATTATACTACTGAAATACATATTGATGGCGGTCTCGCTTATATTTCGGACGGTTTCAGAAGCAAGCCTTTATTCGTATCAAGTGCAGGGTTAAATCATACGGTGAAAGACGGATTTAATTTAACAGGAGAAATCTATACTCGTCCTGAAATGAAATCGATTTGGGAACACCATCAAACCAATAGATTTTTAAATGTGAATTCTCAGCTACAATTTCAGTATGTGTTTGGCATTGATGGTGGCGTGGAATATAAGCCCGTGGAATCAACAAAATTATTTGGGTCTGTTTCGTATAAAGCGATTGATAATTATGGATTTTATTCCCGAGAGGCTAGATCGTTTGGAGCATCAACGGCTCAAACATTTTATACCATTAACTATGCAGACGCCTCTAAGTTTAGATTAGAACTAGGCGTTACGCAACAATTTGTAAGCGATAAAATTTGGTTTGACGGTTTTATATACGCTCAAAGACCGGAGCTTAAAAGTGGTGCAGATATTCCTTTTGAAGAACGCTTGGGTGCAGAAGGAGTTTTTTCTGTTAAACCAATCAAACCATTGACGATAAGTTCATGGACTCAGTTTGTTGGAGAAAGAGAAGCGCCGGGGCTTAATAACACGGAAAGCTTGAAAGGTTATTTTCTACTGAATGGAGGGTTAGATTATAAGCTGAATGAAAAATTTGGCGTTTATTTTAAAGTGTTGAATATTCTGGGGCAAAAATATGAAGTTTGGGAAGGCTATGAAGAACGGCCTTTTCAGATCTTTGGAGGTATTAAACTAACATTATAAGCTATGACTAAGAATTTCTTAAAAGTATTCGGGCTCACAATTCGTGATCAAATCATCATGAAAAATTCTGTAGAGGTAAAGGGTTTGGGAACATTTAAAGCAGCGCATACAAGCCAGCAACAGGAAAAGAAGCCAGATGGCAAACTCGTAATGCAACCGCCTAAAGATAGTATTGAGTTTAAAGCAGCCTTGGAGGGTTAATAATGTTAATTGATAATGAAAAGTTTATCGGGCTGTTGGTTGAAAATTCAGGTATAGAAAAAGAGAAAGTTGAAAAATATCTGGAAGAGTTAATTAACGACATCAAAGTGGCTTTTGATGAAGATGAGGGATACGAAGTTGAAGGGTTTGGGATTTTTAGCAAGCTAGGAGCAAATGTTTTGTTTATTCCTTCTGAAGAACTCGAAACTGAAATCAACTACAAATATGTAGGAATGGAGCCCATTGTGATGCCTGATGGAGCTCCCAAAGAAACGGTTAAAGAAGATGAGGTTGATGATGAGAAAGAAAATCCAATTCAAGGTATTTTAGATGGAGGAGAGTCTGAAGATGCCGATGGATATGAAGATCCATTCGCTGAGCTTATAGGCGAGGTTGAAGAAGAGACAGAAGACACTGTTTCAGAAGAAGAATTGGTAGATGAAGATTATATAGAAGCGGCAGTTGAAGAAGAGATTGAAAATGAAGAGCAGGAAGAAGAGGTTTTCGAAGAATTTCTCGAGGAGCAATTAGAGGCTGATGACGAACTTTTTGCTGTAGATAATATAATTGAAGAATCAGAAGACGCAGAAACGGAAGATTTAGAAGCATCATTAAAAGATATTTTTGGCGATGACGATGAAGTGGCAGAAACACAAGAAGATGAAAAAAGTGAAGAGCAAGAAGAAGTTCCGGGACCTGATAAATGGGGAATAGACGCCCATAAAGAAGATGATCAGGAAGAGGTATTTTCAGGATTGCTGGGAGATGAGGCCACTAAAAGCTCAGCGTTGATTGATGAAGAGGATATTTTTGCAGAAGAAGAAGTTGACGATGAAGATGTTGAAAATGAAAAACCAGCAGAAGAGAAAATAGACTTTTCAGCGTTAGGAGATGAGACAACAGAAGAGGAAGACTTCGACGATCCGTTTATGGATCTTGAGGAAGAAGAGTCAAAAGAAGATTTTATTCCTATAGTTACAAATATTTCTTCCGAGATTACATCCAATGCAAAGGGTGCGGACGAATCAAAACTAGAAGAAAGTTCTGAAAAAGAAGGAGTTAAAAAGAGCAGGCAATTAAAGTCAGCACGTGATAGAAACAAAAGATCTCCGATGTTTTTATACTTAGTTTTGGCTTTGGTTATTTTAGCCGGGAGCGGGTATTTATTAGCATATTATGGGATTGTTAATATGCAAGGAATTACACCCATTGATAGAAACCGGATTGTACAGCAGACTACGCCGCCGGCGATAGAGCCTCAAAGCACGCCGCCGGAGACGAATTCGGAAGCAGAGACGGCAACAGCTGAGAACAGCCAAGATGTATCTGAAATTTCAAACACCACTAGTACTCCAAACATTAACGAGCAAGTGCGCCTGCCTAAGGAAACGCAACGAGATCTTGCACCAATTGTTGCAGACGAGAACACTCCTGAAAATGGCGGAATTATTACCCCGATAAATGTACAAGCCGGAGCGGAGCCTTATGGTTTAACAGGCACGGCAACAAAAGTAGGGAACAACGGCTATACAATCGTGTTATATACACTAAGTAAAAAATCTGGAGCTGATGCCCAATTCGAGAAATTATCTAAAGATGGCTATCGGGTAATTATAAAGGAGAAACCATCGGACACTTATGGCGTACTTTACAGAGTAAGTATTGGACAATTTAAATCTCTGGCAGCTGCAGCTGTGGCAGCCGAAAAAGTTGACCCGGATGTTTTAGGTAATTATATAATCTCAAAAATTTAAACGAACATATTTCATGAACTTCCTTCTACTAGTACAAGACTCTACAGCTGTTGCTGATTCATTAGCGGTTGCACTTGAGGGTGACACGATAACGTTATTCGATCTAATGATAGAAGGAGGGGTTCTTATGATCCCTATTTTTTTATTATTTATACTTTCGGTGTACGTGATTGTAGAAAGGTGGAGTGCACTAAATAGATCTCACACTGATACAGAGCGTTTTTTAGGGTCTATTGAAGGGATGTTAAAATCAGGAAAGCAATCTGATGCCATGGCATATTGTGATAATCATGACAAACCCTTATCCAGAATAATTAAAGCAGGGATAAAGCGATTAGGTCGCCCAATTCGTGATATTGAAGATGCCATTGACAATGCAGGTAAGAAAGAGATCTTTTTCTTAGAAAAAAGAATGAATTGGTTGGCAACAATTGCCGGTGTAGCTCCCCTTCTTGGGTTTACGGGAACAGTAACGGGTATGATTGAAGCATTCATGGATATTCAATCTTTACAAGGAAATGTAAACCCAAGCGAGCTTGCAGGAGGTATTTGGGAAGCTTTGATTACCACTGCAGCGGGACTTATTGTTGGCCTGATTGCTTATGGATTTTATAACTTTTTGCTAGGGAAAATTAACAGATCCATTTTTGAGCTTGAAAATGCATCGGCTGATTTTATGGATTTATTGCAATCACCCGCACCTAAAAAGCAGGCATAATTATGGCACGCGATTTTAGAAGAGGAGACAAAAGACTAACTCCATTATCTCTATTTTCACAATCATCGTTAACAGATATTGTGCTGCTGTTATTGATCTTTTTTCTGTTGACTTCATCTTTTGTTTCAAATTTTGGTATCAAAGTGAATATCCCCAAAGCGGAATCCGGGTCAACAACACAAAGTCAGTTTATCTCTGTTGCTATAACTAAAGATGGTGAGTTTTATGTTGACGGAGATTTAACAGCAAGAGGTTCTTTAGCACTACGAATTCGTTCTGCACGCAATAATAAGGAAAGTGGAACGATTATATTAAGAGCAGATAAGGACGCAAAAGTAGATGATGCTGTAAGAGTTATGAATATTGGAAAAGCTTTAAACCTAAAACTTGTTATGGCTATCGAACAAAGTTCCTTATAAAAAATCAGTAATAATGGATAAACCTAAATTCACAAAAGACGATAGTTTTGCACTTACGGTAACGTTAAGTGTTAGTATTGTTTTGGTTCTATTTTCGCTTTGGTACACGTTGGATATGAACCAAAACTATCGCCCCTCTTTTATAGAAGTGGAGTTTGGAGAGTTTAAAACCGGAACATTGGCAGCGTTTTCTGAAGTAAAAGAAAAAGAAGTCGCAAAACGTCCAAACCCATCAGAAGTTAAGCCAAAAGAACCCGTTGAAGAGGCTCCCAAACCGGAAGAACAGCCGGAAAAACCAACGGAAGAAATTACCAAACCAGTTGATCTTCCGGATGAAGTAGAAGAAGTAAAAGAAGAGAAAGTAGAAACTCCAAAAACTGAAGTTATAGATCCTGCTAAAGAAGTTGCAGAAGAAGTGAAGGAAGAGGTAGAAATTCCGCCACAAGCCAAAAAAGATCTGGAAGTAAGTGATGGAGCAAAAGAAAGCGGAGATATAAAAGGAAACACCGGAGAAACAAATGCAGATGCAGGCACAGGAGCTGATGATGAGAAGTCTGCCCCATACGAATTAAAATGGGAAGGAAATTTAGAACGAGATCCCATGGTTCAGCCTTTACCGCAAAACACGGCGAATACCGAGGGCGTTATTTCAGTTAAGTTTCAGGTTAAACCGGATGGATCCGTTGGATTGATTATTCCACTTAAAAAAATGAATCCGGAACTGGAAAAAGAAGTTCAAAGAACACTTAGAAGTTGGAAGTTTTCTAAATTACCAAGTGGAGCACCTCAACAAGTACAATGGGGAACCATCACGTTCCGATTTGTATTCGGATAGATAAATAAAGACTATGAAAAGATTTACGTTACTCCTCTTATTCGGAACTACAATTTTATTTTTCGGATGTATAAAAAGTGAGGAAAATGAGTTTGAGGATATAAATTCCTGGATTCGTGACAATATGGAAGAAACCTATCTTTGGAATGAAAGAGTTCCGGCTAAAGTAAATGGGTCCATTCCACCGGTAGCTTTTTTTGGCAGCATGTTGAATCCCGAAGATGACATATCATTTATTGTTAGAAATGGCCAGGCGTTACTTAATGACGTTGAAGGGTTTACGTTTTCAAGCGGTATTTCTCCTTCTTTTGGACAGTTTAGTAATGGGGGCGTTTTTATCATAGTTGAGTTTGTATATCCGGGAACGCCTGCCGCTTTATCTGGAATAAAAAGAGGAGATATAATTCTTGAAGTGAACGATACCCCACTAAATACTTTGAATTTTCTGAACCTTTTCTATTCCGAAACTTCAAGCGTAAAGTATGCACTGGGTAATTATAATTCAGAGACAAAAACTATTTCTTACTTAGACAGCACGGTTACTGTTGAGCAAGATGAATTGGAGCTTAATCCCGTAATTTATTCTGATGTAATTGAAGAAGGGAATAGCAAAATAGGTTATATAATGTACTCAGATTTCAAGTCGGGTACATCAGGCAGGTTTAATGACAGCCTTGACCTTGCCCTGCAAGACATTAAAGCGGAAGGTGTTACAGACTTAATCGTTGACCTAAGATATAATACGGGTGGAGATTTTGAAGCGGCTAAGAATTTTGCAAATGCTTTAGTGCCTCAATCTGTTGCCCAAAATGAAGAGGTCTTTGTCAAGTTCAGATATAATGATATCCTGCAACAGCAAATAATTCAGGAGGAAGGAGAAAATTCGGAAAACCTGATTATTAAGTTCGAAATTGACCCGGAAAATCTTGATATGAATAAAATCTACTTTCTTACAACCAGCAAAACTTCATCAACAAGTGAACTGTTAATAAATGGATTAAATCCACATATGGAAGTGGTGCAAATTGGTTCAGCTACAGCCGGTGAGTATTTTGAAACACGAATACTTTTAGGCTCTGATGCAACTCCTCCCAATAGTTATGCTATGGTTCCAATTGTATTGCAATATGAAAACTCTGAAGGAACAACAGGTTTTGATTCCGGATTACAACCGGATTTTCCAGTATTGGATAATCTGTTAAATGTGGAAGCGGTAGGCGCTGCAGAGGATCCTTTGATCTCCAGAGCTATAGATGATATAAGAAATTCAACTTCATCAGCTTCCAATAAAATATTTACTAAGCCCTACAAAGATCTGGTTGACAAAAGAAAAAAACGCTTAGGAAGAATCATGTTCCCGCCAGAAAGGAAGAATTGATACAATGTTAGCAATTTTACTTCACATCTTTTTACCCATTCCTTGCTTCTCTTGCAATACATTCAGTTATTAAATTCTGTAATAACTAACTAAACTAATTTATCGGTGCTATTATGAAGGTAAGCAAGCATTTCCTAACCGCAGTCTCTTGCATATTATTTTCTCTACTTATAATTGACAATTCATTTGCTCAGACTTTTGGGCATGGAGCTGAGACTTCCAATCCGACTTACAAAAAAGAACTATTTAAAGATTTAAAGTACAGAAACATTGGCCCTTTTCGTGGAGGGCGTTCTGTAGCCGTTTCCGGTCACAACTCTCAGCCTTATACTTTTTATACTGGTTTTGCAGGAGGTGGAGTTTATAAAACTACGGATGGTGGAAGCAGCTGGATTAACGTATCAGATGACTTTTTCAAAACCGGATCTGTTGGCGCTATAACGGTTGCACCGTCTGACCCCAACGTAATTTATGTAGGAATGGGTGAAACGGATATACGTGGAAATATGAGCGCTGGTGACGGTATGTATAAGTCAACTGATGCCGGAAAAACGTGGACATATCTGGGCTTGGGAAAAAGTCAGTTTATCGGGGATATCGAAGTTCATCCAAAAAATGATGATATCGTTTGGGTTGCTGCAATGGGGCAAATTTTTGGAACAGAAGGAAATGAAGAACGAGGAGTTTATAAGTCAAAAGACGGTGGAAAAACCTGGGCTAAAGTTTTATACAGAAACGGAAAAACCGGAGCCGTTGATATCGCAGTTGATCCGAATAATCCAAGAATTTTATTCGCATCATTATGGGAAGCTCACAGAAATCCCTGGGAAATGAGCAGTGGTGGTGAAGGCAGTGGTTTGTTCAGGAGTAAAGATGGAGGAGAAACGTGGGAAGAGATCTCAAAATTTCCCGGAATGCCTAAGGGTTTACTTGGAAAGATTGGCGTGGCTGTTTCTCCGGCGAACTCGAATAGAGTGTGGGCAATTATGGAGAGCCCAAATGGTGGATTATTCCGTTCAGAAAACGGTGGAGACACATGGAGACGAGTAAGTGCAGATAGAAATCTTCGGCAACGAGCTTGGTATTATTCCAAAGTGATTGCAGATCCAAAAAATGAAAACGGAGTATATGTTCTTAATGTGGGATTTTGGAAATCCACAGATGGCGGAAGTACGTTTAGCAGAATAGGAACGCCTCACGGAGATCATCATGATCTATGGATTGACTCGAATGATCCGCAGCGAATGATTATTGGAGACGATGGTGGAGGACAAGTTACCTATAACGGAGGTGAAGGTTGGTCATCTTATTATACTTCAGCTACCGCACAGATTTATCAGGTTACTACGGATAATCAGTTCCCGTATATGATTTATGGCGCACAACAGGATAACAGTACTTTTGCGATAAAGAATAGAACAAACGGTTTTGGGATTGATGAAAGTGATTGGTGGCCGGTGGCCGGTGGCGAAAGTGGATACATTGCTCCTGATCCGGAAGATCCTAATGTCACTTTTGGCGGAAGTTATGGAGGTTATTTAAATAAATACGACAGAGAGCTAGGATTGAGTGATCGTGTAGATGTTTGGCCGGATAACCCGATGGGAGCCGGTGCTGAAGAACTGAAGTATCGTTTTCAGTGGACATTCCCGATCATCATTTCTCCGCATAATCCGGATGTTCTTTATACAACATCACAACACGTGCACCGCTCGACAGATGAAGGAATGAGCTGGGAAACAATCAGTGCTGATTTGACTAGAAATGACAAAGAAAAGCAGAAGGAATCTGGCGGACCGATAACAAAAGATGATACATCGGTCGAGTATTATAATACGATTTTTACGTTCGTTGAATCTCCAATTCAGGAAGGAACTTTCTGGGCGGGATCGGATGATGGTTTAGTTCATATAAGTCGAGATAATGGAAAAACGTGGAATAATGTAACTCCAAAAGGTTTACCGGAAACAATGATCAGTATTATAGACGCTTCCCATCACGATGCCGGCACCGCATACTTTGCTGCAACACGATACAAGTTCAACGACTTTCAACCAATGATTTATAAGACTACAAATTATGGTAAAAGCTGGACAAAGATCACCAATGGAATTCCTGCGATGGATTTCACTCGTGTAGTTCGCGAAGATCCGAATAAAAAAGGATTGCTTTATGCAGGAACCGAAACTGGACTTTATGTTTCTTTTGATGCCGGAGCAAATTGGCAAGATCTTCAGTTGAATTTACCGGCTGTTCCTGTAACAGATTTAGCTGTTCATAAGCGTGATAAAGATTTAATAGTTGCTACCCAAGGCCGTTCTTTCTGGGTATTGGATGACCTTCCCGTTCTTCATCAAATGAGTGATCAAATTGCGAAAGCTGAAAATCATTTATTTCAGCCCGAGAAAACCTATTTATTTGGCGGGCCAAGTTTTAGCCGTCCAGGCTCAACAGTTGGTCAAAATCCTGAACGAGGAGCTGTTTTCTATTACACGCTAAAAGGTAAAGTTGATGAAGAGATCAAACTGCAAATCTTAGATCCGCAAGGAAACGAGATTAGGACTTATTCGAGCGTAAAAGACGGAAGCGGTAAGCCCGTTAAAGAATCAACAATGTTTTTTGAAGAGGAAGATCAGGTTCGATCAAGTGTGATTGCGAATGAAGCGGGGTTGAATAAATTTGTTTGGGGATTAGATTATCCTGATGTAACCCGAATTGATGGAACGCAGATCTTATGGGCAGGAAATACCTCCGGTCCTGATGCTATTCCCGGAATCTATAAAGTTCGCATGCATATTGGTGATAAAATGATTGCAGAGCGTTCTTTTGAAGTAATAAAAGATCCAAGATTAACCAATGTTTCTCAGCAAGATTTGGTAGCTCAGTTTGAACTGGTTAAAACAGTGAAAGCTAAACTCGATACCACGCATAAAACCATCAATAGAATTCGTAAAGTTCGTAAAGAAGTCAACGAAATGATGGCAGAAGCCAAAGACAACAAAGAGCTTCAGGAAAAAGCAAAGGCGATGCTGGAGGCAATGTCTGAAATAGAGAATGAACTTATTCAAACTAAAGCAGAATCAGGTCAGGATGTGCTCAATTTTCAGATAAAACTGAATAATAAGCTGGCAGCATTGGCAAGTACAATCGCTACCGGATATGGAAGACCTACTCAACAACAATATGCGGTATTTGAAGAACTTGCAGGGAAAGTAGATGCTCAGTTCAAGCGTTTACAAGCTGTTTGGGATGGTGAATACGAAAACATCATTCAAGAATTCGAAACCAAAGGCGGAAAAATTCAGAATTGATTCCTCATCACGAGAAGGCGATAATTTAAAAAACAGACAAGTTAGAAAAACGACGAAGTAATCTCCGATAAAATTCTCAGTTTATAGAAAAGAGATTACTTCGTTTTAAAAGTCCCCTCTTGCGCCAAAGGCATTCCTTCGGAAAGAGGGGATTTATTATTTTTAACTTTAGTTAATTCTTAAACTGTAAGCATTACTTCGTTTTGCCCTACTTTTGTGCCGGCCAAAGTGACAACGCCGAGGGCATCCCTCGGATTATCCAAAGAACTTATTTGGATAATCATCTCCCTTCGAAGGGAGATCCTCCTTAAAGTGTTCGTTTAATCCGAGAAGTAAAATTCAGAATTCAACGTTATTTGTGATTAATCGGTATTGAAAAACAGAGAAATATATTTTCGATTCATATTTTCTGTCTGACGGCTAGAGCCCGTCTGACAGAATTTGAAAAGAAAGTATGCAATGGAAAAAAACTAATCCTGCTAATCAAGAAAAACCGTTACCAATCTTGGTCTAAATGATGAGGAAAGAGAGTTTGGTTTTTCAATGAAGAAAACCACTAATTGTTGCACTTCTAACTTGAACCTAGACCAAAAAAAATTATTAACCTGACGGTAATTAAACGTACCTTGTTTAAGCGGCATAATGGATTT